>CBIHPL010000470.1:0-3339 GCA_966212005.1 uncultured Asticcacaulis sp. | reverse complement strand
TGAACGCAACGCCCTGCGTATTCGGGTCTACGGTGAACTGGGCGGGCTCGACTGGAGCCAGGAAACGCCCAATACCCTGACCCTGAACTATGGCGACAGGCCGACCGAAGTCCTGCACGCCGGCGGCGGCTATCTGTCGCCCGAGGTGCAGGCGATGATCCGTATTCCGGCGGGCCATCCTGAAGGCTATCTTGAAGCCTTCGCCAACATTTATCGCGATTTTGCCGACCAGATTACAGGCAGCGGCAAGGCTGTGCCCGGCATCGATGACGGCGTGCGCGGCATGCACTTTGTCGCCGTCGCGGTCGAGTCGAGCAACGCTCGCCAGTGGCGAATGCTGAAAGAGATTTAGGCGTAGCTCTCCGCCACGTCGCATAGTGATGGCGGAGAGGCAGCGGTAAGGATTGAATTTATGAAGACCATCAAAGGCCCGGCCATTTTCATCGCCCAGTTCCTGGGCGACAAGGCGCCGTTCAACCGGCTCGATACCATCGCCGAATGGGCGGCTAACCTGGGCTATAAGGGCATCCAGGTTCCGACCAGCGACCCCAAGATATTCGACCTGAAACAGGCGGCCGAGAGCCAGGCCTATTGCGACGAGATCAAGGGCGGGCTTGCGGCCTATGGTCTCGAGATCACCGAGCTGTCAACCCACCTCCAGGGCCAGCTCGTTGCCGTCCACCCTGCCTATGACACCCTGTTCGACGGTTTTGCGGCGCCCGAGGTGCGCAACAACCCGGCGGCGCGTCAGGTCTGGGCGGTCGATCAGGTCAAGCTGGCGGCCAAGGCATCGCAGCGCCTGGGTCTCAAGGCGTCGGTCACCTTTTCGGGCGCCCTGGCCTGGCCGTACTTCTACGCCTGGCCGCAGCGTCCGCACGGCCTGGTCGAAGAAGCCTTCGCCGAACTCGGCCGCCGCTGGAAACCGATCCTGGACGTCTATGAGGACTGCGGTATTGACTGCTGCTACGAAATCCATCCCGGCGAAGACCTGCATGACGGCGCGACGTTCGAGCGTTTCCTGGATGTCGTCGGGGGGCACGCCAGAGCCAACATCCTGTTCGACCCCAGCCACTTCGTTCTGCAGCAACTCGATTACCTCAGCTACATCGACATCTACCACGAGCGGATCAAGATGTTCCACGTCAAGGACGCGGAGTTCCATCCCAATGGCCGTTCGGGCGTCTATGGCGGCTATCAGGGCTGGCTGGAGCGGCCCGGCCGCTTCCGCTCACTCGGCGATGGCCAGGTCGATTTCAAGGGCATCTTCTCGAAGCTGGCCCAGTACAATTACGACGGCTGGGCGGTGCTGGAGTGGGAATGTGCGCTCAAGCACCCGGAAGACGGCGCGCGCGAAGGCGCGACCTTCATCCGCGACCACATTATCCGCGTGACCGAGAAAGCTTTCGACGACTTCGCCGGCTCCGGCGCGTCGAAGGAGTCTTTGCGCAAACTTATGGGCTTCTGAGATGGACGTCGTACGCCGCAGCCTCTTGATGACTCCGCTTGCGCTGGCGGCGACAGGTGCTGCCGCACAGACCGCGGCGCCTGTCGTCTCCAACGACACGCGCCGGCTGACCTGGCCGGAACCGGTCGGCACGATCGACCTGTGGCCCAATGACCGCTTTCCAGGCGATATCAAAGCGCCTGCCAGCCTGAAAGAGGTGGTTGAGGAAGTATCGACCAATCCGGCCGATCATCTGCGCCGCGTCCAGGGCATTTCAAAGCCACGGATTGCGATCTTCCCGGCGGCCAAGCCCAATGGCGGCGCCATGCTGCTCATCCCGGGCGGCGGCTTTTCGTGGAACTATTTCGACCACGAAGGCTACGAGCTGGCAGCAAAGCTGAATGCCGAGGGCGTCACCTGCTTCGTGCTCTTCTATCGCCTCTCGAACGACGGGTGGGCCGACCGCGCCGATGTCGGCACGATCGACGCCCTGCGCGCCATGCGTGTCATCCGCGCCAATGCCGCGCGCTTCAAGCTCGATGCCGCGCGCGTCGGGGTCGCGGGTTTCAGCGCCGGCGGTTTTCTGACCGCGTCGGTGGCGACACGCCATACTTCGTACGCCTACCCCAAGGTCGATGCCACCGACGATCTCAGCGCCCGGCCGTTTCTGGCCGCGCCCATCTATCCTGTCCAGTCGCTCGATCCTGCCATTGCCTATTCCGGCACCGCGCCGTCGCTGTTCGGTGGCCCTGCGACGTCTGAACAGATCGCGCGCTATACGCCTGATCGCAATGTCGACGCCGACACGCCGCCAGTCTTCCTGGTCCACGCCGAAGACGACAAGACCGTGCCGGTCGAAAATTCGACGGCTTTACGCGATGCCCTGAAGGCCAGGGGCCGCGTCGTTGAAACGCACCTGTTCGCCACCGGCGGCCATGGGTTCGGCATGAAGCCGGGCAACGGCGAGCCGTGGGGTCTGTGGTCCGACCTGCTGGTTGCCTTTATCCGCCGCCAGGGTTTGATGGGGTAACGATGAAAAGGTTCGCGGCGCTTACAGCGATATTGCTGCTGGCCGCCTGCGGGCAAAAACCCATCGACGGAACCTCGTCGACCTCGGGCGCCGATTGGCCGCACTATCACGGCAATCCCAACGGAACGCACTATTCGACGCTCGATCAGATCACGCCGCAGAACGTGAAGAATCTCAAGGTTGCCTGGGAATTCGACAGCGGCGACGCCTTTGGCGAAGGCGCCAGCCAGTCCGAGATGGAAGGCAACCCGATGGTCATCCGCGGGCGGCTCTACTTCATTTCGCCGAAGGGCAAGCTGTTCTGCCTCGACGCCGCCACCGGTAAACAGCAGTGGATATTCGATCCTTCCTTCGGCGATGAAATTGTCACGCGCCAGCGCCTGCGCGGGATTTCCTATTGGGAAGGCGACGGTAAAGGGCGGATCCTCTTCACCTTTCGCGGCAAGCTGATTGCGGTTGACGTCATAACCGGGCGGCTGATCAACACCTTCGGCCACAATGGTGAAGTCGATCTCCGGGAAGGCCTCGGCCGCGACTATGACAGCATCAGCGTCGGCAATGTCACGCCGGGCGTGGTCTACAAGGACCTGATCGTCATGGGGTCAACCGGCAATACGCCGGGCCACATCCGTGCTTTCGACGTCCGTACCGGCAGGATACGCTGGATATTCCATACCATCCCGCATCCCGGCGAATACGGCTATGAGAGCTGGCCGAAGGACGCCTGGAAAACCGCAAAGGGAGCAAACGCCTGGTCGGGCCTGACGCTTGATCCCGAACGCGGCCTGGTTTTCGTACCGCTGGCGTCGGCCGGTATGGGCAACAAGGATTTTTACGGCGGCGACCGTCCGGGCGACAATCTGTT
>CBIHPL010000469.1:0-3347 GCA_966212005.1 uncultured Asticcacaulis sp. | reverse complement strand
GCTGAAGCCAAGGCGGCCGGCGGCAAGGTCACCGGCGGCGAGCGCGTCACGGTGGCCGGCGACGCCAGCTATTATGTCCGCCCGGCCATTGTCGAGATGAGCGACCACGCGGGCCCGATGCTGCGTGAAACCTTTGCGCCCATTCTTTATGTCATGCGTTATTCGGACCTAAATCAGGCCATCGCCTGGCAGAACGATGTCGGTGCCGGCCTGTCGTCGTCGATCTTTACTAACGACATCCGTGAAGCCGAACTGTTTATGTCGGCGGCCGGTTCCGACTGCGGCATCGCCAACGTCAATATCGGCACGTCGGGCGCGGAAATCGGCGGCGCCTTTGGTGGCGAAAAGGAAACCGGCGGCGGCCGCGAATCCGGTTCGGACAGCTGGCGCGCCTATATGCGCCGCGCCACCAACACCATCAATTATGGCAGCACCCTGCCGCTGGCCCAGGGCGTGAAGTTCGATGTCTAAATTCCAATGGGATGATCCGTTTCTGCTCGATATGCAACTGAGCGAGGACGAACGCGCCATCCGCGACGCCGCCCGCGACTACGCCCAAAGCGATCTGATGCCGCGCGTGCTCAAGGCCTATTCGGAGGAATATACCGATCGCGCCATCTTCAATGAGATGGGCGCGGTCGGCCTGCTGGGCGCGACCTTGCCCGAACAGTATGGCGGCGCCGGTGCGTCCTATGTCGCCTACGGCCTCGTGGCACGCGAGATCGAGCGCGTCGATTCCGGCTATCGGTCGATGATGAGCGTGCAGTCGTCGCTGGTCATGTACCCGATCTACGCCTACGGCACCGAAGCGCAGAAGCAGAAGTATCTGCCGAAGCTCGCCGGCGGGGAATGGGTTGGCTGCTTCGGCCTGACTGAGCCCGATGCCGGTTCAGACCCCGGCTCGATGCGATCGAAAGCCGAGAAGATCGACGGTGGTTACCGCCTGACCGGCACCAAGATGTGGATTTCCAACTCGCCGATCGCCGACGTCTTTGTTGTCTGGGCCAAGCTGGACGATGTCATCCGGGGCTTCGTGCTGGACAAGGGCACCAAGGGCCTGTCGGCGCCGAAAATCCACGGCAAGCTGTCTCTGCGTGCCTCGATCACCGGCGAGATCGTCATGGACGGCGTCGAGGTCGGTGAAGACGCCCTGCTGCCGGAAGTGTCGGGTCTGAAGGGGCCGTTCGGCTGCCTCAACCGCGCCCGTTACGGCATCGCCTGGGGCGCCATGGGCGCTGCCGAAGACTGCTGGCACCGCGCCCGCCAATACGGCCTCGACCGTCAACAGTTCGGCCGTCCCCTGGCCCAGACCCAGCTGTTCCAGAAGAAGCTGGCTGACATGCAGACCGAAATCACCCTCGGTCTCCAGGCGGCCCTGCGCGTCGGGCAGTTGTTCGATGCCGGCCAGATGCAGCCCGAGATGATCAGCCTGATCAAGCGCAACAACTGCGGCAAGGCGCTCGACATCGCCCGCCAGGCCCGCGACATGCACGGCGGCAACGGCATCCATGAAGAGTTCCACGTCATGCGCCATGCCCAAAATCTGGAGACGGTCAATACCTACGAAGGTACGCACGACGTCCATGCGCTAATCTTGGGCCGCGCCCAAACCGGCCTTCAGGCGTTTTACTGATGTTGAACGGCGAGGTCAGCATCTCCTATACCTCCTCAGCTTTGCCTGCCGGCGAGGCCTGGGGAGGGGGACCGCGCGAACGTGTTCGCGGGGTGGTTTCTTTCTTCCTTTACTGAGACGCACCAATGAAGCCCCTCGCCGGTCTCAAGGTTCTCGAACTCGCGCGCATCCTGGCCGGCCCGTGGTGCGGTCAGCTGCTGGCCGATCTCGGCGCCGAAGTCATTAAGGTCGAGCGCCCCGGTGCCGGCGATGATACCCGCCAATGGGGCCCGCCCTTCATCACCGATGCCAATGGAAACGCGTGGGGTGCCGCCTACTTCCATAGCTGTAACCGCGGCAAGTCATCGGTCGCCATCGATCTCGAAAGCGAAGACGGTCAGACAGCGATTCGCGCCCTCGCCGCCGAGGCCGATGTGGTCATCGAGAACTTCAAAGTCGGCGGATTAGCGAAATACGGCCTCGATTATTCTTCGCTGAAGCGAATAAATCAACGATTGATATACGCGTCGATTACCGGCTTCGGCCAGGACGGTCCCTACGCCGCACGCGCTGGATACGACTACATCATCCAGGGCATGAGCGGTTTGATGGACATTACCGGCGATCCAGACGCCGAACCGCAGAAGGTCGGGGTCGCCGTCGTCGACATTTTCACCGGATTGTACACAGCCACCGCCATTCTGGCTGCGATTCGCGGCCGCGACCTGACCGGCGAAGGCGGCTATATCGATATGTCGCTGCTCGATTCGGCGACCGCCATCCTGGCCAACCAGGGCATGAACTATCTGGCGTCCGGCGTATCGCCCACACGCCTTGGCAATGCCCACCCCAATATCGCGCCCTATCAGGTATTCGAAGTCTCTGATGGCCACGTCATCATCGCAGTCGGCAATGATGGCCAGTTCAGAAAACTGTGCGAAGCCATTGGCGCGAATCACCTTTTGGCCGACGACCTCTACCAATCCAACAAGAGCCGTGTCGCCAATCGTGAGACACTTCAATCTGTACTTCAACCGGACTTGAAAACCTTCACCCGAGCGCAACTTCTGGCGATGCTTGAGGTCGCCGGCGTGCCGGCCGGGCCTATCAACCGCATCGAAGATGTCTTCAACGATCCGCAGATCGTCCATCGCGGCATGAAGCTCGACCTGAAAGCCGCCGACGGCTCGCCCGTCCCCGGCATCGCCTCGCCCATCGTCATCAATGGCGTCCGCATGGCCGCCGACCAGCCCTCTCCCCACCTCGGATCCGGGCAACCTGCATGGAAATCGACCTCATGAACGCGCGAAACGGCGGAAAAATCCTCGTTGATCAACTGTTGATTCAGGGCGTCGATCGCGTCACCTGCGTGCCCGGCGAAAGCTATCTGGCGGCACTCGATGCAATGCACGACGCCGACATCGACGTTCTGATCTGCCGTCACGAAGGCGGCGCGGCGATCATGGCCGAATCCTACGGAAAACTGACCGGAAAGCCCGGCATCTGTTTCGTCACACGCGGCCCCGGCGCCATGAATGCCGCCCACGGCGTCCACATCGCCCAGCACGATTCGACGCCGATGATCCTGTTCATCGGCCAGGTCGAACGCGCCATGCGCGGCCGCGGCGCGTTCCAGGAAATGGACTATGAGGCGGTCTTCGGCAGCACGGCAAAATGGGTCGTTGAGATCAATGACGTCCGCCGCATTCCCGAAATCATGGCCCGCGCATTTGCA
>CBIHPL010000468.1:0-3358 GCA_966212005.1 uncultured Asticcacaulis sp. | reverse complement strand
CACACCCTACCTGGAAGCCACGCAGATCTGGCGCGAATATGCGCGCCGCACAGGGGACCCGGTGGCTCTGCGCCGTGCCGCCAGCGCCGCCGAGAACGCCGGCAGGGAAGCCAAGACAACGTCCGAAGCCGCCGCGGCCGCGCTGGAGCAGGCCTTGACCTGCATCCTTGGCAGCGAACTGTTCGAAACCCCCGAGCTGTTGGAATCGGCGGAAAGCCTGTTGAGTGGCGGCAAGGCCGCAGCCGCCGACGACGAGGTGTTGAAGGCGCGCTTCGCCGCCGTCGAAGCGCGTCTCGCCGCGCGTCTGGCGGCACGCAAGGGCGCCCAGGATCTCGATCCGGCATTGCACGCCATGTCGCGCATCGACCGCGCCATCGACCGCGCCGACCAGCGCGTCCGGCAGACCAATGCTGCCCGCGACAAGCTGGATGCAGCCCATGCCCGTTTCGATCGCGGCGACCTTTTGATGATGGTCGGTCTCGACCGCGCCGATCCGACCCTGATGGCCGCCGTCATTACCGATTTCGAAGCCCTGCGTCAGCGCCTCGACCCGGACTACGAGCCAGTGACCTATGCTCGCGTCATCCTGCGCCTGGCCCTGGCGCGGATATGGCAGGGCCAGATCGAAGGCAGGCCCGAAGGCATCAGCCAGGGCATTGCGCTCCTGTCGAATGACGACACGGCGACGCTCGACTATGAACACTCCCCGCTTGACTGGGTCGAGCACAAGCAAGCCCTGGCCATGGGGTTGCAGGCGCTGGGCGAACTGACGCTGAACCAGGAGGTTTGCGACCAGGCGATCGCCATGTACGACATGGCGCTGAAACGCCCGATGCAGAAGCAACTCGCCTTACGCGCACAACTGGTCAACAATCGCGCCGTCTGCCTGGCCCGTCACGCTGAACTGAAGGGGGACCTCACATCGCTGGACGCGGCCGAAGCAGCGTTTAAGGAAGAACTGCGCACCCTGAAACCCCAGGACGATCCGATCGGCTGGGCAATCGTGCAGAGCAACCTGGCGCGGCTCTACGTGGCGCGTGGCGGCATCACCGGCTTCATGATGGAACGCGCCGAGGCGGCCTATGCCCTGGAGGCGGCCCATGAAATCTTCGCCGAGCACGGCATGACCGGCATGGCGGAAACGGCCCAGGCTCAGCTTTGCCGGGTACGCGAGCGGGAATAGCGGGTAAGTCTGTATCCGCCGCCCCGCCATTCGTCAGATATTGTTGCGCCGGCCGGGCTCGGTTAAGCTTCTCCAAAAATCAAAGAGATTTGGGAGAGCGCTATGGGTTTCAATCTGGATCGGCGGAGCCTTATCGGCTCAGGCATGGCGGCGTCGCTGCTGACGGCAGGCGGATGGGCGCAGGCCCAATCCCAAGCGATCGCGCTGTCCACCTCCACCATTCCCATAGCGCCTTTTGTCGAGGTGGATACGCCGAAGGGCCGGGTGCGTGGCGGGACTGCACGCGGCGCCTTGAGTTTCAAGGGTATTCCCTACACCGGCCCCTTGGGCGGCGCCCACCGGTTCCGTGCCCCGACACCGGTCAAGCCGTGGACGGGCGTGTTCGATGCCTTGAAACTGGGGGCGCCGGCCTGGCAAAAGCCCAAGTCGACCTACGGCGAACAGGAGCCGGGGTACAGCGAGGACTGCGGCGTGCTGAACGTCTGGACGCCCGCTGCTGACGGACGCAGGCGTCCGGTCATGTTCTACCTGCACGGCGGAGGTTTCGTCACCGGTTCGGCCGGATCGACGTCGCAGGACGGCGGCCGGCTGGCGGCAGTGCATGACGTCGTCGTGGTTGCCTGCAATCACCGCCTGGGCTTGTTCGGTTATCTGTGGGTCGAAGGCGGCGATCGGGTCGCCAATGCCGGCATGCTTGATATCGTCGCGGCGCTGGAATGGGTGAGGGACAGCATCTCGGCCTTTGGCGGCGATCCCGGCAATGTCACGATTTTCGGCGAATCCGGCGGCGGCGGCAAGGTCGGCACCTTGATGGCCATGCCGGCGGCCAAGGGCCTGTTCCACAAGGCGATCATCCAGAGCGGCGCCTGGCCGCGCCGGTTCACAGCCGACGCGGCGCGTGAAACGACCCGCCGGGTGATGACGGCGCTGAACCTCACCCGCCCTGCGCAACTGGACCAGGTGCCCACCCAGGCGCTGCTCGACCTGCAACTGGCCGCCGACCAGGACAAAGGCCCGTTGGTCAACGCGCGGAGCGGTCCGCGACGGCTGCTGGCCGCGGGAAGCGACTTTAACGAACCAGGTCATTTCGGCCCGATTGTCGACGGCTCCGTCCTGCCGACACAGCCGTTCGATCCAAAGGCGCCCGCCATGTCGGCGAACATTCCTCTGATCGTTGGCTGGGATCGCGACGAGGCAACCTTTTTCAATATGGGGCGGCCAGACACCTTCACCATGAGCGATGCGGCGTTGAAGGCGCGGCTCGATACCGAACTCGGTGACAAGGCGCCGGAAGTGCTGGCGGCATATCGCGGTCTTTATCCGGATGCGACACCGGCCGACGTCTATATCGCCATCGCTTCGGCGCGTGTCTTCGGCAATGACAGCGTGACGACGGCCAGCCTGAAGTCGGACCAGGCGGCGCCCGTATGGCTCTATCGTTACGACTATGAATCGAATTTCCCGATCGCTGGAACGACCGCGACCCTCAAGGCGGGGCACGCCACCGACATTGGTTCGACCTTCTTCAACTGGGACCTGGGCGGCCTTCATGGCAATGGTCCGGGACTGGAGCAGGCGTCGCGCAACCTGTCGACCCTGCTCACCACGTTTGCCCGAACCGGCAGGCCGGCGGCAAGGGGTGTGCCGGACTGGCCGAAATATGACCGGACGAGCCGGGCAACCCTGCTGGTCGATACGACGTGCCGCGTTGAAAACGATCCGGAGGGGGCCGCGCGCACCGTATGGGGCGCTGGCTAGATCGATATGCCAAAAGGTGAGCGGGTGGGGAAGGCGCGGGTCCGGAAGGACGATCTTTCATGGACGCCGCCGTCTCCGGCATCGAGGTGATGTAGGCACCGGCTACCATTTACACGTGACAGGCGAACTGTCATAAATTATGCAAAGGATTGCTGTTCTCTTTCCCGAGACTGGGTATCGTTCGATGAGCTTGCGGGCGCGGATATCGATTCTGATCGGCGGGCTGGTCATCATGTCGCTGAGCGTCATGCTGTTCGGCCTGTCGACCCTGTCCGACTATAACCGGATGATGGACCACTACGGCCGCGCCTATGAAAATGCCTATATGGGTGAGCGGCTGAACCGGCTGATCAGCTCGGTGGTCATGGAATCGCGGGGCATCTACCATTCACGCTCAGTCGACGAAACGCGCATGTT
>CBIHPL010000467.1:0-3364 GCA_966212005.1 uncultured Asticcacaulis sp. | reverse complement strand
TACAGGTGACATTGTCAAGGCGAGCCTCGCCCGCCTTGACAGCATTTCCGGGTTAAAGCGTCGCTTCGCGGTCATTCGCATGTGGCCGGAGCAGGCTGTCGCCGAGCATGAGAACGTTGAGCGACTGAGGGATGCGGCAAGATTGCTGGGCGTTGAGCTGATCGAGCTCGACAAGTTCGGCCATATCCTGGGTTCCCCGAATGAAAAGGTAAGCAGCGAACACGTAGATTTCGTCGTTCACCTACATTTCGAGACCGCGAAAACTTACGACACCGTGTCCGTGGCGGCGATGTGGAATCCGACGCAGTTTTATTTTGACTGGGGATTTCAGCGTTTCTGGGCGAACCAGATGTCTCACGACGTCTTCGCCTATACGGGGTCGAATGAAATCAAGACCTTGGTACGCGCCGCGCGTGGCGAGGTGGTTGCGGCGGATATGCCGGTTCTCAACCATACGCTCGCCGAGCCGGTCTATGCGCCTGTCGCGCGCTCGAAAAACCAGGTCTTCTACTGCGGCATCAACTGGGAAAAGGTCTCGGGCAAGAAGGGGCGTCACGACGAGGTCCTGAAGTCGCTCGACAGCGCCGGCAAGCTTGACGTCTATGGTCCTGAGATCGTGCAGGGCGTCAAGGTGTGGGACGGCTTCCGGGGTTACAAGGGTTCGCTGCCGTTTGACGGTCGTACGGTCATAAAGCGGATTTCACAGGCGGGCGTCTGTTTGGTGTTCTCCTCCGATGCGCACAAGGCCTCCGACATCATGTCGAACCGGCTGTTTGAAGCGTTGTGCGGCGGCGCCGTCATCATTGGTGACGAGCATCCGTTTATCCGCAAGGCGGTCGGTGACAACTATGTCTGCGTGCCCGACAATCTTTCGGCCCAGGAAAGATCGCGTATCATTTTGGACGCGCTAGCGAAGTTCGATGCCGACCCTGAATCGGCGTATCGCATGGCGACGGCGGCGCAAGAGCATTTCCTCAAGGCCTTCCATCTCAGTGCTCAGCTGGTGAACGTCTATGAGTCGGTTCAGCGCTTTAACGACCGCAGCCAGAAGACCCTGGAATCCATTACGTCGCCGGTTCTGGACTTTGTCATTCAGCCGATCAGCGGAGACGCGACCGATATCGTTGCGCGCATCAACGCCTTCAAGGCGGGATTTGGCGATCGCGCCAATCTCATTTTGGTCGTGGGCCGAGATCGCCAGCAATGGTTCGAGGATAAGCTGAATGGTGTGGCGCGGGTTGTTGCCCTGACGGGCAAGCAAGGCGCCATTCTTTCGCCGTATGACTGTATCGATGCCATCGGTCCCGAAACGCTGACGGCGCCCAAGATCGCGTTCTCGCTGGGTATCGAAACCATTTTCGCCGAAACCTATCTTCGGGCGTGTGTGGATTCTCGCGGGTTACCGGTCACGAGGCTGGGATGCGTCCTGAAGCATTTCGATGCGAAGGATACGGCTTGGTTTGACTATGTCGGTAGCGGCGCGGCGATTTCAGACATCCATGACGCCGGATTGGCCAGCATCGTATTTGATGCTGCGTGGCTCAAGTCGAAGATCCAGGTGCGCGGGCTGTTCTGGAAGGACATCTGCAAGATCGCGGAGCTCGAAACGCAGAGCATGGCTGAATGTGCCCAGACGGCCGTCGTGGCAAATCTCAAGGACTATGAGACGATCCTGGCACGTGGGCTGACCTGGAGTGCGCCGTCCATTGACGTCCGGACCATGGTTACTCTCAGCGCCAGCCTCAAGGAGGCGGTGTCTGATAGTATGGTCGTGCGACGCGTCTTCAGCAATGAGCAGGTCGTTTACGCAAATATGACAGGTAAGGACATCCTGGCTGAAGTCAAGGCGTTGCCGCCTCAGGAGCAGTGGGCGCTGGCGCTCACCCTTTACAAGTCGGTGCCGATGCCGTCTTGGCTGCGAGGAATGGTTACGTTTTTCCGCAAGCTTGCGGGGATAAAATAGCCGATTTATCAACATCGTACTTTGTAATGTCATCGAGATGACTTAATAGGGGCCGATGAGTGTTTGTGTGCGATGCAGCAGGATGTTCGCGGTCAGGAACGCCTGCCGCTGATCGTGTCCGGAAGCCATATCTGGTCCAGATTTGCCTCTGCCATTTGTCACGCCTAGGTTGCCTGCGAGAGGCCTGTCGGAAGGGTCAACAGTATGAGTGGAAAATTTATTAACAGCATGAGCGGGGACTTTCTAAAAGGCTTCGGCCTTTATCGCTCGTGGATATACCTGTCATATCAGGATTTGATTTCGCGATACCGCCGATCAATCCTGGGGCCGATCTGGATTTCCGGCATAATGATATCCCAGGCCGCGGCGCTGGCCATTGTCTTTTCAACGATCTACCGCGTTCCACTGCAAGAATTTCTTCCATACGTAATTGCGGGCCTCTCGGTCTTTACCTTTATCGGCTCGCCGTTCGGTGAAGGGTGTGAGACGTTTTCGATTTTCAGGCCGGTCATAAATGCGCACCCCTTGCCGATGTCATTTCACCTTTATCGGATGGTGTGCCGCCATCTGATTATTCTGCTGCATAACCTTGCAGTGTTCTTGGTGGTTTACTTTGCTATCAATCAAAGTCTGGCAATTTCATTTGCGCTTATTCCGGGTCTGATTATTTGCTGCCTGTTCGTTACGGCGTGTACGTTCATTGTCGCGCCACTCTGTGCGCGCTTTCGCGATCTTAAATTTGCCCTTCCATACATATGGACGCTTGTCTTCTATCTTACCCCCGTCGTCTGGCGGGTGTCGCAGATGAATGAGAAAACGCGTCTGATCTATATATTTAATCCCTTTTATTATGTACTCGAGGTTGTGCGCGGCCCCTTGCTGGGCTACCCCGTTGACGGGACAGTGTGGATATGCGCCCTGGGATCAACGGCGGCTGCGATGCTCATAGCGGCGGTGACGTTTATCCGGACGCGTAAATCAATTGCTTTGTGGGTGTAGAGGGGCTGTCGTCGAATAATGTCCTTGCTTCTAAGATTGACCAATGTTGGCCTTATATATCCGGTCTTTTCGGTAAATGCGCGTTCCTTGCGGCATCTGGTGCTGAGCGCTTTAACGGGTGGCCACGTGCTAAAAGACTCGCGTGACGTCGTTTATGTTTCCGCACTGCAGAATATAAGCCTTGAACTAAACCAGGGTGACCGACTGGGCATCTATGGCCATAACGGTTCGGGAAAGACGACCCTGCTGAAGGTCATTTCCGGAATCTATCATCCTACGTCGGGATCCGTTCAGGCGTTCGGCAAGATATCTTCGATGATCGATATGACCAGCGGACTGGATATTGATGCGACCGGTGTTGAGAACATAAAGCTGATCGGCGTTCTTCGCGGGCTGAACAAG
>CBIHPL010000466.1:0-3371 GCA_966212005.1 uncultured Asticcacaulis sp. | reverse complement strand
CAAGGCTCCCCCCTATGCCATCGGTTCTAAAGCGACAGTGTCCTCAGTACGCGAAGACTGTGAAACATTTGATTCGCTGCGCAAATCCGGCGGTAATGCGTCGTTGCGTAAACGCTCTGCAGCGTCATAAAGATTCAATATGGTTTGACCGTCCCCCCCAAGGAACCGCAGCGCCACCTCGCCAGTTTCAGCTTCCTTGCGGCCAACGACCGCAATAACCGGCACCTTCTTTACCGAGTGCTCACGCACCTTATAGTTGATCTTTTCATTACGCAAATCGGTTTCGACTCTTAAGCCGCGCGCGCGGAATTCCGCCGCGACCTTTTCGGCGTAATCATTGGCATCAGACGTGATCGGCGCGACAACGACCTGCACCGGCGACAGCCACAGCGGGAACTTGCCGCCATAGTTTTCGATCATGATGCCGATAAAGCGTTCGAACGACCCCAGGATGGCGCGATGCAACATGACCGGACGCTGGCGTGACCCGTCTTCGGCGACATATTCGGCGTCCAGGCGTTCGGGCAGTACATAGTCGAGCTGCAGCGTGCCGCAGGTCCACTCACGGCCGATGGCGTCCTTGACAATGAAGTCAAGCTTGGGGGCATAAAACGCACCGTCACCTTCGGCAATAACGGGTTCGACACCTGCCTGCTTGGCGGCTTCGGCCAGCATGCCCTCGGCCTTATCCCAGAATTCGTCGCTGCCGGCGCGCGTCTCCGGACGGGTCGCCAGATTGATTCGCGCTGTCTCCATGCCGAGGTCGCCGTGGATCGTCCTGGTCAGGCGGACAAAGCGCGCCGTCTCATCGACGATCTGGTCTTCACGGCAGAAGATGTGGGCGTCGTCCTGGGTAAAGCCGCGCACGCGCATCAGGCCATGCAGCGAGCCCGACGGTTCGTAGCGGTGACAGGCGCCGAACTCGGCCATGCGAATCGGCAGCTCACGGTATGACCGCAGGCCGACATTGAAAATCTGGACGTGGCCCGGGCAGTTCATCGGCTTGAGCGACAGGGTTTCGCCTTCGACCGTCTCGCAGACGAACATGTTCGGGCGATACTTTTCCCAGTGACCGGATTTTTCCCAGAAGGAGCGGTCGAGCACCTGCGGCGTCTTGACCTCGACGTAACCCGCGGCATCGAGGCGGCGGCGCATGTAGGCCTCAAGCGTCCGCCACAGCTGCCAGCCATTGGGATGCCAGAAGACCATGCCCCGGCCCTCTTCCTGCATATGGAAGAGATCCATCAGGCGGCCGAGCTTGCGGTGGTCGCGCTTTTCCGCCTCTTCCAGGCGCGTGACATAGGCTTCCAGCTCCGCCTCGGTCGTCCAGGCTGTGCCGTAGATGCGCTGAAGCTGGGCGTTGCGGTGATCGCCGCGCCAGTAGGCGCCGGCCAGCTTGGTCAGCTTGAATGCCTTGCCGGTGAATTTCGACGACGGCAGGTGCGGCCCGCGGCACAGGTCCTTCCACTTGTCGCCATGGCGATAGACGGTGATCGTTTCGGTACCCGGCAAGTCACGGATGATCTCGGCCTTGTAGGTCTCGCCGATCTCCTCGAAGTGCTTGATGGCTTCGTCGCGGTCCCAGACCTCGCGCACGATCTTTTCGTCGCGATCGACGATCTCGCGCATCTTGGCTTCGATCTTCGGCAGGTCGTCCAGGCTGAACGGCTCTTCGCGGGCGAAGTCGTAATAGAAACCATCCTCGATCGACGGACCGATCGTGACCTGCGTGCCCGGGAACAGCTCCTGTACGGCCTCGGCCAGGATGTGCGCGGCGTCGTGGCGGATGATCTCCAGCGCTTCGGGCGCTTCGCGCGTCAGGATTTCCAGCTTGCCGCCCTTGTCCAGCGGGCGGTCAAGGTCCAGCAACTCGCCGTCGAGCTTGATCAGAACCGCCTTCTTTGCCAACGATTTCGACAGACTTTCGGCGATAACCCTGCCTGTTGTTCCCGTTTCAAAGGAGCGAATGGCGCCATCGGGAAACGTCAAGTCTATCATATCTTCATCTTTCATTGGCGACCTGTAGCCCTTACCGCAGGCTTCATCGCTCAGGCAATTTATGGCTCAGCGCACGGATGCTTCAGCCGTTGTGTCCCACATTTGCGGGCGGGACGGGATCGTAGCCGTAACCGCCTCCCGGGCGGCATCGGCATATTCGCTTCACGCCCATCCATGATCCCGACACCGGACCGTGTTGGATAAGCGCCTCCGCCATATATTCCGAACAGGTCGGCCGAAACCGGCAGGCCTGGCCGATATAGGGCGAAAGGGTGAGTTTGTAGGCTCTCAAAGCCCCGCGCACACACGTTTCATATAAAGCGGCCATCAGGTCTCAAATCATGAAACACCGCCAGGCGTCAAGCGACGCAGGCCACTTCTCGCACCTGCAACATAAAGATAAGCCGTGCCGCTTCGGCAAGTCAATTGCCGTTTTTAAAGCCGATTGTCCGTCGGGACATGTCAGACGGCAAAGCGCGCGTCGGCCCGGCCGATGGCGTCGCAGGTCGCTTCCAGTGCCAGAAGCGTGGACGCATGACGTGCCGGATATTCCTTCACGCCGTTCAGGATTTTCAGATCGGCGAAGCGCTCCGGAAACACGGCGGTCTCGCCCTTCAGCACGGCACGCAAGGCGTCGCGCGCCGCCAATATGTCGGCGACCGGCGCATCAACGACGTGTTGGGAGAGAATAGCCGCCGCAGCCTGGCCCAGGGCGCAGGCCTGGACCTCCATGGCGAAGTCCGAGACCACATCGTCGTCCAGCCGGACTTCGACATGGACCGTCGACCCGCATAGCCTGGCCACGCGGTCCGCTGCACCTTGCGGGTCCTTGAGGCGGCCAATGTGCTGCAGTTGCGTGGTGCGGCGCAGAATTTCCCGGGAATAGAGTTCGTCGATCATGCTGGATAGATGGGCGGAAAAAGGCGGAATAACAGGCGGCCTACTTCTGCTTTTTACGTCCCCACATATGCGGCATCTCCACAGCGCGCGGCGGCGGACCCAGATTGGGTTTTTGCGGCTCGGGCGGCGGCAGATGCGCCCGACGCTTGACCGGCGCCTCGGCATAGGCTTTTTCGGCCTTGTTTTTCACGGCTTCGGCGAAGCTTTCGAAACCGATCTTGAGGAATTTGCCGTAGCGGCGACCTTCGCGCTCCGACAGGAAGCCGTCGAACAGGGCGCCGACCGAAAAGGACGAGCCCGCCTCGGACAGGGCATCCATTTCGAAATATCGGATCAGGCGGCCCTCATAGAACTTCTTGGGGACGCTGATGTGGATGTGAGACAAAGGCTGCCAGTCGGCCAGCACGTAAGGACCATTGCCGACGAAGTTGCCCGGCCGCATGATGTCCCGGTAGTCGGTCCACCAGGTCTTC
>CBIHPL010000465.1:0-3376 GCA_966212005.1 uncultured Asticcacaulis sp. | reverse complement strand
GACGGCCATGCCGGCCTTGGCGCGATTACCTTCGAAGCCCAGGTCTTCGATGGCCTTCCGGAAGCCGTGGCGCGGCACAGGCTGGCAGCAGCCGTTGTCAGCGCGGGCGGCGGAGACAAGCTGCCCCGCCGCGACAGCCTCGACCGGCTTCGTCAAAGCCTGACGGGGGAAGCCGCCGCAACGCTGTGCGGTGCGCGGGCGCAACGCCACAACGGCCGTATCAGGATCGTCCGCGAAGCCGGAGAGATGGAGCGGCGCAAGATGGGGACGGTGGAGATCTCGTCACAGGAGGCTGTCATGTGGGATGGCCGTTTCGAAATTTCCGTCCGCGCCGCCGCCACCATCCGTCCATCGGGGCAGGTCCGGTCGGACTTGAGCGACGATATGCGCGAGGCGCTTCTGGCCCTGCCGGCGCCTTTGCGCGCCGCCCTGCCCGCCGTGACGCCGGACGGAGGCGCTACCATTTTGCCGGCTGGGGACTATCCGGATGATACAGACCGTGGCGGCATAAAGTTTGCTTGCTGGGTAATGCCGCGTTTTCTGGCCGCATGCGGCGTCTTTGCCTGCGAAAGCGATTGTTCCCGAATGCGGGAAAAACCGCAGTAGCATTGTCCAAAGATGCTCCCTATATGGTGTGACTGAAGTGTATATGGCTCCTTTACCGGCCGCTGTGATAATGGCGGGCGGGGTGGAGCAAAACGAGACCAGCCAGCGCCGTTTCCGGCGACAGTTTTTGAGGCCCGCGGCCGCGTTGCGAACGCGGCCGTCTACGAGGAAGACCCTGCATGAACATGCGTTCCATCACGATTATCGGTATCGTCCTGGCTATTCTGATCGGGCTCTATGTCGTGATGCAATCCCAGATGAAGCCCGGCGCGTCCCTGACCGGCGCGGCGCCGCAGCCGATGGTTTATTCCGAATTGCTGGCCAAGGTGAACAGCGGCCAGGTCAAGGAAATAGAGATTCACAACGACGAAGCCAGCGGCGTCCTGGCCGACGGCAAGACCAAGTTCAAGGCCACCCTGCCTCCGTATGGCGAGTACGCCCAACTGACCAATGCGCTGGATGCCGCCAAGGTCAAGACGACTTTCCAGTCGAACCGTACGCCGCTTTTGATGACGATCATCACGACGCTGTTGCCCGTTATCCTGATCATCGCCATCTGGATATTCTTCATGCGCCAGATGCAGGGCGGTGGCCGCGGCGCCATGGGCTTCGGCAAATCCAAGGCGCGCCTTTTGACCGAGCACAAGAACCGCGTCACCTTCCAGGACGTCGCCGGTGTCGACGAGGCCAAGGAAGAACTGCAGGAGGTCGTGGACTTCCTGAAGGACCCGTCGAAGTTCCAGAAGCTGGGCGGCAAGATACCGAAAGGTGCTTTGCTGGTTGGCCCTCCGGGTACCGGTAAGACCCTGCTGGCGCGTGCAGTCGCGGGCGAAGCGGGCGTTCCCTTCTTCTCGATCTCGGGCTCGGACTTCGTCGAAATGTTCGTCGGCGTCGGCGCCTCGCGCGTCCGTGACATGTTCGACCAGGCCAAGAAGAACGCGCCGTGCATCATCTTCATCGATGAAATCGACGCAGTCGGCCGCCATCGCGGCGCCGGCCACGGCGGCGGTAACGACGAACGCGAACAGACGCTGAACCAGCTGCTGGTTGAAATGGACGGTTTCGAGGCCAATGAAGGCATCATCATGATCGCCGCCACCAACCGTCCGGATGTTCTGGACTCGGCTCTGCTGCGCCCCGGCCGCTTCGACCGCCAGGTGACCGTGCCCAATCCGGACCTGACCGGACGCGAGTCCATACTGCGCGTCCACATGAAGAATGTGCCGCTGGCCGTCGACGTCAACGTGAAGGTTATCGCGCGCGGCACGCCGGGTTTTTCGGGTGCCGACCTGGCCAACCTGGTCAACGAAGCTGCGCTCATGGCGGCGCGCAAGGACCGCAAGCTGGTGACCATGCGCGACTTCGAAGACGCCAAGGACAAGGTGCTGATGGGCGCCGAACGCCGCTCCATGGCGATGTCCGAAGAAGAAAAGAAGCTGACGGCCTATCACGAAGGCGGCCATGCCATCGTCGCGCTCAAGGCGCCCGAGGCCGATCCGGTCCACAAGGCGACCATCATTCCGCGCGGCCGTGCGCTGGGTATGGTCATGCAATTGCCGGAAGGTGATCGCTATTCGCAGAACTTCGTCCAGATGACGTCGCGTCTCGCCATCCTGATGGCCGGCCGCGTCGCCGAGGAAATCATCTTCGGCAAGGACAAGGTCACGTCGGGCGCATCGTCGGACATCCAGCAGGCGACCCGCCTGGCAAAGGCGATGGTCACCCGCTGGGGGTATTCGGACGAACTGGGTTTGGTGAACTACAAGGACTCCGAAGACGAATACGGGGCGCTCGGCCGCGACACCTCCGAAGCTACCGCACAGAAGATTGACGAAGAGGTCAAACGCCTGGTCCGCGCGGGTTACGACGAGGCCAAGCGTATCCTGCAGGAGCACTACGACGGCCTGCATCGCCTGGCAAAGACCTTGCTGGAACTGGAAACCCTGACGGGCGACGAGATCGCCAAGGTGTTGAACGGTGAAGAGATCAAGCGGGACGAAACGACCGGTGTCGCCGTCGAACTCAGCTCGAACCTGGCGGTGCCGGAAACCGAACCCGTCGCGGCAGAGAGCGTCGCGATCCGGGTGTAAGCCCACGATAATCGACAGCAGGCGGGCAGGGGAAACCCTGCCCGTTTTTGTTTGGATGCGAATTTTGTTTCTTTTTTAATTTTGCCGTTCCGTGTGGCCGGGGCGACGCGTGATTTCTAAAATAAAATCAAACGTATAGACCTAAATGAGCCTTACCGTCCCGTTAAACGAATCGCCGTTTGTTATGACATTGTTAAGGACGTTGGGGTTTTTATGGCTCTCTAACTTTCAGGGGTCATGGGAATGCGACGTTCGCTGCCGTTTCGGCGGCGCGGTGCCTTCATGACACCTGTTCCGGCTTTGCGGAACGCGAAGCCAAACCTAAGTGACGTGGAGATCCGACTATGCCGGCTGTCGTGCGTGGTGGCAGACGACAAGCATCGAAACCCGAGGCGGCGCCGAAGGCAAGCCAGGGGAGGGGTGCACCGAAGGGACGCGGCGCGGCGCGTAAGGGCGCCTCGCCCGGCGGCAAACGCGCCATCATCGGCTCGGTGCCGATCCCCAATGAAGTGACCGGCTGGTTTGCCGTGATCATGGTCGTGACACTCCTGGCCGTCGTGCTGATGACCGGTGGGCGCGCCACGGCCCTGGGCCAAGGTATCACCCGGTTCGCGGACGGCCGGCTGGCGGCGATGGGCATCAGCCTGCAACACGTTCGTCTGGAGGGTGTGTCCGATGCG
>CBIHPL010000464.1:0-3390 GCA_966212005.1 uncultured Asticcacaulis sp. | reverse complement strand
GGTCCCTTGCTCGTCTTTGCGCTGAGTATGCCGTTCTACATGGTCGCCGTGGCCGTGTCGGAGTTCATGGAAGGGCTGGGCCGGACACGCCCCGGCATGATCTTCACATGGGGAGGCAACATCATCAACGTCGCCCTGTTGCTGGTGCTCGTGCCCGGCATCGTTCGGATACCCGGCATAGACAGCGACGGCGCCATGGGGGCGGCGATCTCGACCTTCGTGGCGCGCGGTCTCGTTACCATTGGCCTGGTCGTCTACCTGTTCACGCTGAAGGGTGTAAAGCATCTTCGCCTCCTTGGGCGTCACGCGCCAGACCCGGAAGGGGCACGCGAACAGCGTCAGGTCGGCTATGCCGCGGGTGCGTCCTATTTTATCGAAGTCGCTGCCTTCGCCGGCATGACCTTCTTTGCCGGCCGGATATCCGAAGAGGCGGTCGCGGTCTGGGCGATCGTGCTGAACTTCGCCAGTATCGTCTTCATGGTGCCCATGGGACTGGCCATCGGCTGCTCGGTGCTGGTCGGACGCGCCTATGGCGCTGAAGATCCGCCGGGAATCGCGCGCATGGGCCGGGTGAGTTTTATCTCGGCGGCGGGTTTCATGCTTGCCGTCTGCATCACCGTGTTGCTCGGCTCGCAGTGGCTGGCGGCAGGGTATACCTCGGAAGCGGCCCTGCGGATCGGTGTCCAGGCGGCTTTGTTGCTTGCGTGCCTTTTCTTCATTCCCGACGGTGTCCAGGTTGTGGCGGCACAGGCCCTGCGGGCGCGTCAGGACGTCCTGGTCGCGCCGGTGCTGCACTACATCGCCTATGGCCTGGTCATGCTGCCTCTGGGCTACCTGTTCTCCCTGCATCTCAGGCTTGAGGTGCCGGGGCTGATCTATGCCTGCGCCATAGCCAGCTGGATGTCAGCGATGCTGCTGGTGGCACGATTCATATGGTTGGATCGCAAGGCGGGAGCAGTATAATTCTGAATTGCTGGAAATAAATTTATTTCCAATAATTCAGAATTGAACGAGCTTTCGGCCATACAAAATGGCGGCCGACCCGATCAGGCAGAGCACCAGACCGCCCGCGTCCCACGCATCGGGTGCCTGCTTTTCGACCCACCACATCCAACCCAAGGACGCCGCGATATAGATCGCGCCGTAGGCGGCGTAGGCGCGTCCCGCGGCCGCGCTGTCGATCAGGGTCAGCAGCCAGGCAAAGAGGCATAGCGATATGACGCCCGGCACCAGCCATACCGCGGGCCTGCCCAGTTTGACGACGGCCCACAGACTGTAGCAGCCGGCAATTTCGGCGATGGCCGCCAGGGCATAGACTGTAAAACTTTTCATGCCACCAGTGTGACGGCTTAAACGCCGAGAATCCAGCCTTCTTCGGTTGCGGCGATCTCTGCATCGGACTCGCTCAGCCCCTTGGGCGCGCCGAACAGCGCGGCCAGTTCACCCCTGTCGTCCTTATCCGCCAGGGCCGCAGCCGTCAAGCGCACCTGGGTGGCGTCCTTGACCTCGCCGGACGTCGCGTCGCCTTCGAACAGAGGGGGATAGATTTCGGCGACAAGTGTGTCGATGCCGTCGAGCCCCGCATCGTCCAAGGCGCCGAAGCCGGTTTCGAACGGCCAGAGACGGGCCGACGCTCCCAGGGCGTCCATGATCGACTTCGTTGCGGTAATGCCCAGCATCGCCTGGCCGCCGACAACGCCGGCGCCGTGCATCTGCCACAGGCTTTTGGGGTGCGCCGTCTTTTTCAGTTGGCTGCGCGCGGCTTCCTCGGTCAGGCGGAATTCAGGGAAATCACCGAAGGAGTCGGGTTTGAGCGTCGACAGCCACTTCTGGGAAGCATTCTTGGGGCAGCCCCAGAATGGCCAGGCTTCATCCGTCATCAGCCGGTTCATCTTGGCGGCGACCTGGAAACGGTTGTTGGTGTTGTCCGCCTTGTCGACGACGTTTTGCGCGAGAAAGGTGCGCATGGCCTGCCACGGCGTACCTTTCAGTTGCAGACGGTTGACGGTGCCGCGTGGAAAGCCAAGCGCGAATGCCACACCCAGCAGGATGCGGTCGCCACGCTTGTGCAGATCGGCCAGAATGGAGCGCAGCAAGGTGAGGGCTTCGGCGCGGGTTGCCGGATTATGGGCTTCATAAGACAGGCGGAACCGCACATCGCGCTTCATGACGCCGATCCACACCGAGGACTCGCCCGTCTTCTTGCCTTCGGCGGCACTGTAGTCGACAATTACATAGGCGCCGAACAGACGTTTCACGACAGTCTCCAGGATAAGCAGAACGCCCAGGCACAAGGCCTGAGCGCCAAAGTGGCGTCGCTTTTAACGCGGCGGTTGCGGGTGCGAAAGCGCTTTGTTTATCGATCACGCTGCTGTGCACATGATATCGCCAAGAGAAGAGCCTGGGTATAATTAGAAAAAAGTCATTTTCGTTCCGTGGCAAACCAGTTTACAACCCTTCGTGGAACGGTAACAGGAGACGGTTATGTCGAAGCTTTTGCGTGTGGGCGTCGCCGGCGCCGGCGTTTTCGGCGGGTATCATGCCAACAAGGACCGTCAGGCGCCCGAAGCCGGTATTCCTGTCGAATTCGTCGGCATCTACGACCTGGACAAGGACCGCGCCGAAGCGCTGGCCGAAGGTTATGGGGTCACGGCGTTTCATGGCGATCAGTTCGATGACTTCCTGAGTCGCCTGGATGTCCTGACCGTCGCGACGCCGGCTTTTGCCCATGCCGGCATCGCGCTCAAGGCACTGGCCGCAGGGGTGCACGTCTACAGCGAGAAGCCGCTCGCGACATCAGGCGAAGATGGCGACCGCATGGTCGAGCTTGCCGAAGCCAAGGGATTGGTGCTGGCCTGCGGTCATCAGGAACGCAGCGTCTTCGAAGCGATGGGGCTCTATGATGTGGCGGAGCGCCCGACCCGGCTGGAAGCTGTTCGCAACGGCACGGCCTCGACGCGCAACCTTGACGTCTCGGTAGTGCTGGACCTGATGATCCACGACCTCGATCTCGCGCTCAGCCTGTCGGGCAGCGAGCCTGGCGGCCTTGATGCATCCGCCCGCCGCCGTCAGGAACCTGGCTATCAGGCCGCGGGCGCGGACGAGGTGACGGCTGAGCTCATGTTTGAAAACGGCTCAGTGGCGGTATTCAAGGCGTCGCGCATGGCGGAGGCGCGCGAACGTACCATGCGGATCGTCTATCCGAGCGGCGAAGTGGCGATCGATTTTCTTAATCGCACCTTCGAAAACACGACACCATTCCCATTAAATCCTGAGTTTTCAGAGGCCGTGATCGCCAAGGATCCGCTCGGCACGAGCGTCTATCGCTTCCTGGAAACGGTGCAGGGACGCCGTGAACGGCCGTTGTGCACGGGCGAGGAGGCCCTGGCG
>CBIHPL010000463.1:0-3394 GCA_966212005.1 uncultured Asticcacaulis sp. | reverse complement strand
CGCCGAGAATGTCTACAACAGCCTCGACAATACCTCGCTTTATGTCGAGGACGGTAATGAACAGAACGTGCCGTCGGACGAGGTGCTGGTCGAAGAAGACCGCAACGAATATTTCGTCGTGTCCAACTGGCAGGCCATGCCGAAACTCAATATCGAAGCGGCGCTGAAGGTTGAAACCTCGACCATCTCGGTCCGCCAGGACAACCGGTCGGAGTCCTTCGTCTATCCAAAGCCGAAGATCCAGGCGGTCTGGTCACCCAACGAGGCGTGGAAGGTGACGTGGCGGTCCGAGCGTATCCTGGGGCAGCTCGATTTCGGCGACTTCGCCTCCTCCGTGTCGCTGCAGGACCAGGTCATCAAGGCCGGCAATACCGGCATCGTGCCGCAGAAACAGTGGCAGCATGCCATGACCTTCGACTACAAGTTCTGGGACAAGGGCGCGGTGTCGGTGACATTCGAACGCAATGATCTGGAAGACACACTCGACCATCTGGCTATCGTGACCGACGAGGGCGTATACGACGCCCGCGGCAATGTCGGCGATGGCAGGATAGACGCCGTGTCGATGACGATGAACCTGCCGCTCGACAAGCTGAAGATCAAGGGCGGCCTGCTGAAGTTCGACTATACGCGGCGCTGGACCCAGGTGACCGATCCGATTACCGGCGCCAGCCGGTCGATTTCAGACATCAGCCCTGACAACTATACGATCAACTTCAGCCAGAACCTGACGAAGTACCGTACCAGCTGGGGTGTCGAGATCATCAGCATGAACAATGCCTCGCGCTATAACGCACGTGAGCTGTACCGCTATCGCTCCACGCCCTGGTATGCGTGGTGGGCGGAATACAAGACGAAGAACGGCCTGACCTATGGGATCGTCCTGCAAAACCCGCAGCGCCGGCACAATGAGCAGTACCGGACGACATGGGCTGACCTGCGCGAGAAGAGCGTGGTCGAGCAGCAACAATATACACACTACCAGCAGAAGCCGTGGCTGATCGTGCGTGTACGCAAGGACCTCTGATGTATAGGTGTTTGAGGCCCGTGGTCCCACAAACTCGCTGATACCAAAGAAAAGGCCTGCTCTTTCTGGGCAGGCCTTTTCTTTGGTTTTAGAAGACTTCGGGCCTGAGCCCCCTATACATTCAGTGTACTTTCGTTGTCGCCTCATCCACAGTCGTCGTGTCGTTCGCGCCATAGGCCCACTTGCCGATGAGGAAGCTGAGCCCGAACAGGCACACCCCTATCCCGACGCCCAACCAGCCGATATAGTTGAATACGTTCAGGGACGACATCAGCGCTGCCTTATTGTCGAGTACGACCCCTCCAACCGTTTCCGTCGACGCAAACCGCGCGATGATGGCGGCGACATATTGGCCGTTCGATTGCCCCAGAAACCAGATCGCCATCATGGTCGCCACGATCGTCGGCGGCGACAGCTTGGTTTGCTGGGACAGGCCGACCGGGGACAGGGTCAGTTCGCCGATCGTATGGAAGAAATAGGTCAGCATCAGGAAATAGATCGGCATCCGCCACTGCGCATCCGCCATGCCGGCGAACCAGACGAGCACCAGGAAACCGAGGCCGACATTGACCAGGCCGAAGCCGAACTTCTTCAAAGGATCGGGATCCTGACCGCGCTTGCCCAGGAAGGTGAACAGCCAGGCGAAGATCGGCGCCACGATCAGGATGAAGCCGGCGTTGAAGGTCTGGGTCTGGGACGGGGTCAGCCCCATATCGACCCAGACGTGATTGGCCGGCAGGGTCATGGCCGCCAGTTGGTCACGCGACGCCAGGACCCAGTTTCCGATGACGATCGGCGCGTTCAGGATATTCAGATTGGTGTTGCGCTCGGCGAACAGGCTGAGCGAAGAGCCGGACTGTTCGAAAATCGCGAAGAATATCGCCGACGATGCCGACAGCGTCATGGCCAGAAGCAGCCGGAAGCGTTCCTGGACGTTATATTTGGTGAACATCTGCCAGATGACGTAGCCGATGATCGCCACGGTGCCCGCCGTCAGCGCGGTGCCGACGATCGCGTTACGCTGAACCATCAGGTAAACCACGGGCACGCAGGCAAAACCGAACAGATAGATCAACCATTCCTTTTTGACCGGCCCGACCTTTTCCTGCAGCATTTCGGGCTTCGGCGGTTCGCCCTTGCCCATCAGCCATGGCTTGCCAAGAGTGAAGAAGATCAGCCCCGCCAGCATGCCGATGCCGGCGACGCCGAAGCCGGCCCACCAACCGACCGTCTCGCCCAGCAGACCGCAGACAATGGCAGCCCAGAACGACCCGAGATTGATGCCGTAATAGTAGAACTGGAAACCGGCATCGCGGCGCGGGTCCTTGTCCGGATAGAGCTGGCCGACAATCGACGAGATGTTCGGCTTCATGAAACCGACGCCCATGATGATCAGCGACAGCGACAGATAAAACGCCTGTTCGGCCCAGGGCGTCACGACCTTGACGCCTTTTTCGAACGTCCCCGCCGGCAACTCGGCCGGGATCGGCGCATTGGCCGGTAATCCCTGGATGTCATAGCCACCGTCAACGCGGCCGGTATAGGCGTAGTGCTGACCGCCAACGTCGAGCTTTGCGACACGCCCCTGGCCCTGGCCTTCGGTGACGAATTCATAGGTCGCCCCCTTATAGGTCAGGGTCTGGATATTGGGCTGGCCTTCGAACGCCATGCCGAAATGCCCAAGGACCAGCAGGACGGCGCCCAGCATGACCGCCTTGCGCGTGCCCAGCCACCGGTCGGCAATCAGACCGCCCAGGAGCGGCAGCAGATAGATCAGCGTCGTATAGGAACCGTATTGCGAATTGGCGCGTTCATCGCTGAACAGGAAATGCCTGACCATGTAGTAGATCAGAAGCGCGCGCATACCGTAGTAGGAAAAGCGCTCCCAGAATTCCGCGAAGAAGCAGACATACAGGCCCTTCGGGTGGTTGCGCATCTGCAGAAGGACGGGAATAGCGGTCAGGATCGTGACGAGGATCCCGGCACAAAGGACGATATTGAGCATTCTGATCTCGCAAAGGCATTGGATCGCACTGTCGGGCGCGCGACTTTTTTATGACAAGATCAGCAATTGGATCGTTTGGCAAGCAACGATCTCTAGTGTCCTGATTCTGAAATTCGCGCGCTTTTGATATCGGCCTCAAGGCGAATTTCAGAATCAAAAGGACACTAGCAACCTATTGTTTCTAGTGTCGTTCTCGATTTCAAAAGGCTAATAGGCCTCTTCGACATAGAGTCTGCTCAGGTCGCCCTGCCATTCGCCATGATATTTTTCGAGCAGGCGGTCGGCCGGTGTAAGCCCCGAGTCGGCAATATCGAACAGTTCGCCGAGATAGCCCGTCTCATCGACGAAGCCGCCAGACAAAC
>CBIHPL010000462.1:0-3411 GCA_966212005.1 uncultured Asticcacaulis sp. | reverse complement strand
CCTTACTCCGCGTCGAACCCTCCGCCGGCCGAAGCGTACAGGTTGATCAGGTTGATCGCCCGCACAAGCCGCACGCCGATCTGAGCCTGCTGCGCGCCATAAAGCGTGCGTTCGGCGTCGGTCAGGGTCAGGCGCGAATCGATGCCTTCACGGAAGCGCTGCTGCGCCAGGCGGTTGCTATCGCTGGCCGCCAGCACAACCCGGTCGGTCGCAGCCAGCCGGTCGTCGATCGTGGCGCGCACGGCCAGCTGGTCGGAGACGTCGCGGAAGGCCGCCTGGATCGCGCCTTCGTACTGGGCGAGGGCAATGGCGCGGCTGGTCCGGCTGGCGCGCAGGTTGGCCAGGTTGGCGCCGCCGGCGAAGATCGGCACTGAGATCGACGGTGCGAACGTCCAGGTGTCGGTCCCGTCGAACAGGCCATCGAGATCGCCGGACGCCTTGCCGACCGAACCGGTCAGCGAGATGCGCGGGAACAGCGCCGCACGCGCCGCACCGATATCGGCATTGGCGGCCTTGAGGTTATATTCGGCGGCCAGCACATCGGGGCGCTTCAGCAGAACATCCGACGGCAGGCCGACGGGCAGATCCGCCAAAACGGCATTTTCCGGGAAGGTCTGCGGCAGGTTGGCTGCCTCGACTTCCGAGCCGACCAGCAGGCGCAGGGCATTGCGATCCTGCTGGACCTGGGCGGTCAAGGCGGCGACATCGGCGCGCGCCTGTTCGGCCAGGACCTCGGTCTGGCGCAAGGTCAGCTGGTCCGACGCGCCGGCGTCGAAACGCTGGCGCATCAGGCCAAGGCTTTCGTCGCGCAGGCGCAGGGTCTCGCGCGACAGGCGCAACTGGTCTTCGTCGGCGGCGAGGGCCAGCCAGGAGGACGCCACAGCACTGATCAGGCTGATCTGTGCCGCCTTGCGGTTTTCAGCCGTTGCGAAGAAGCGTTGTTGCGCCGAACGGCTGAGCGAGCGGACGCGGCCGAAGAGGTCGAGCTCCCACGACGCGCCGATATCGGCCGTGTAGGATTCGGTTTCGCCGACAGGAGCACCGGTTACGGGGTTGACCGCGCCGGTATCTCCGCGGAAGCCGGAGACCGTGCCTTGCACACCAGGCACCAGGCTGGCCCGCTGGATGCGGTACTGCTGGCGGGCGCGTTCGACATTGAGCACGGCGACGCGCAGGTCGCGGTTGTTCTCAAGCGACTGGGCGATGACGGCCTGAAGACGCGGGTCGAGGAAGACCTGACGCCATTGCAGCGTTTCCGCCGAAGCGCCGGATGACACCTGCGCCATCGGGAACTGGTCCGGTACGGGTAAGGCGCTGCGTTCATAGCGTGGCGCCATGGTGCAGGCGCTCAAAGTGACGGCGCTGACGGCGGTCAGAAGGGCGATTTTGACGAAGCGGGTCATATCAGTGTCCCTTCGGATCGGTGTCGGAGCGGTTGAGATAGGCCATGGCTTCACGCTGTTCGGCCAGCTTCCTCAGATGCTTTTCGTCGGCCTTGAACATCTTTTCAATGATGACGAAGAACAGCGGTATGAAGAAGACCGCCAGGAAGGTGGCGGACAGGATGCCGCCGACCAGGCCGGTGCCGATGGCGTTCTGGCTGCCCGATCCCGCGCCGTTGGCGAAGAAGAGCGGCAGGATGCCGAAGGTGAAGGCCAGCGACGTCATGATGATCGGGCGCAGGCGGATGCGGGCGGCCGTCAGGGTCGCGTCGATCAGGTTCATGCCGTTTTCATGGTTATGCTTGGCGAATTCGACGATCAGGATGGCGTTCTTGGCGCTGAGGCCGATGATGGTGAGAAGCGCCACCTGAAGGTAGATGTCGTTCGACAGTCCGCGCACCATGGTCGCCAGAAGCGCGCCGAGAACGCCCAGCGGAATGACCATGACGATGGCGACCGGGATCGACCAGCTTTCGTACAGGGCCGCCAGCAGGATGAAGACGATAAAGATCGACAGGGCATACAGCATCGGGGCTTCGGCGCCGGACTGCTTTTCCTGGAGCGACAGACCGGTCCATTCGTACGAGATGCCGGGCGGCAGCTGGGCGATGATCTTTTCCATCTCGGCCATGGCCTGGCCCGACGACTTGCCCGGAGCCGCCTGCCCCTGGATGTTCATCGACGGCGAGCCGTTATAGCGCTCCAGGCGCGGCGATCCATATTCCCAATGCGAGGTGGCGAAGGCGGAGAACGGCACCATCTCGCCCTGATTGTTACGGACATACCATTGGTTCAGGTCTTCGGGCTTCATGCGGAAGGGCGCGTCGGCCTGGACGAACACCTTCTTGACGCGGTTGCGGTCGATGAAGTCGTTGACATAGGCGCCGCCCATTGCCGTGGACAGGGTGGCATTGATGTCGGACAGGCTGACGCCCATGGCGCCGGCGGCGGCCTGGTCGATTTCCAGTTTCAGTTCCGGCGTGTCTTCCATGCCGTTCGGGCGGACGCCGATCAGGTTGCCGTTCTGCGACGCCATGCCCAGCACCTGGTTACGGGCATTGAGCAGGGCGGCGTGGCCGAGGCCGCCGACGTCCTTGAGCTGGAGGTCGAAGCCCGACGAGTTGCCGAGTTCCGTCACGGCCGGCGGCACGATCGGGAAGGCCATTGCGTCGCGGAACTGCATGAAGCGTCCCATGGCGCGTCCGGCGACGGCCGGCGCCTTTTCGTCTTCCTTCTTGCGGTCGTGGAAATCCTTGAGGCGCACGAAGGCCATGCCCGCGTTCTGGCCGGGTCCCGAGAAGGAGAAACCCGAAACGGTAAAGGCGGATTCGACGGCCGGGTCCTTCTTGAAGTGGTCCGCGATCTCGTCGAGCACGACATTGGTGCGCTCTTCGGTGGCGCCGGGCGGCAGCTGCACGATGGTGAACAGGATGCCCTGGTCTTCTTCGGGGAGGAAGGAGGTCGGCAGTCGGGTGAACAGGAAGGCCATCAGGGCGAGGATTGCGGCAAACACCACCATCCATCGTATGCTCTGGCCCAGGATCTTGCCGACGGTATTCTGGTATCCCTTGGCCAGGCGGTCGAAGTTGCGGTTGAACCAGCCGAAGAAACCCTTCTTCGGTGCGTGGCCTTCCTTTTCCGGCTTGAGCAGGGTCGCGCACAAGGCGGGGGTCAGGACCAGGGCGACGACGACCGACAGGGCCATGGCCGAAACCAGGGTGATCGAGAACTGACGGTAGATGACGCCCTGCGAGCCGCCGAAGAAGGCCATCGGGATGAACACGGCCGACAGGACCAGCGCGATGCCGATCAGGGCGCCGGTGATCTCTTCCATCGACTTGATGGTGGCGGCCAGCGGCGGCAGCCTTTCCTCGCGCATGACGCGCTCGACGTTCTCGACCACGACGATGGCGTCGTCGACAAGAAGACCGATGGCGAGCACAAGCCCGAAAAGGGTGAGCGTGTTGAT
>CBIHPL010000461.1:0-3411 GCA_966212005.1 uncultured Asticcacaulis sp. | reverse complement strand
GTCTTCCGCCAGGGCGCGCATGCGTTCTCCGACCGTGCCGGTCGTGTAGCCGAGCGCCTTAAGCCTGATGTCCGCCTCGGCGCTGATCTCCTTGACGAGGTCGAGACCAATCCTGTGTATCTCGTCCGGCGTCATACTGGTCGTCGTGCCGACCTTCGCCGCAAAGGCGTAATAGGCGTCGCCGTCCTTCAGCCGCCACACCCCCGCATCGTGCACGGCCTTGGCGCGTGCAGCCTTGACAGCGGCGATCTGGGCATCGAGCGCGGCCGCGATGGGACCTTCGACGCGTTTGGTGGCTTCTGCCGCCCAATCGCCGGCTATGGTTCTGGCTGCCGTCTTTTTGACGAGCGCCCTGGTCATGGGGCTTTCGGCGCCCTTGATGGCGCGGGTCGCTTCCATCTGGCTGAGCGCCTTGTCGAGAGCAAAGTCGGGCGCGAGTATGCCGTTGGCGACGTCGGCCTTGAAGCGTTCGGTCTGCTGGGCGATGACCTCGGCAAAAGCGTCCATGCGCGCAAGGAAGGCGTCGGCGTCGGCCTTGGTTTCGACCGTGTGCTGGTTGGCCAGGAAGTCCGGCGTCGAGCGGTAGGCGCCATTGAGCTGGCTGAGGACGTAAGGGTTGGCCCCGCCCCACGAACCGAAACGGAAGCGATCGGCGCCCGTCCTGGACAATTCCGCGCGCCACAGGATGGTGTCGTAGTTGATGCGGTCCATGCCTTGAAGCTTGGCGCGCGGGATGGCCTTGAGCGTTGTGATGCTTTTGTCGAGACGGGCCAGCGACGCGAGATCTTCGGCTTCGGTGGCCGGTGTCAGCCTGGATTTAAGGCCGGCAAGGTCCCCCTTGTCTAGGCCGAGCGAGGTGGCGCCTTCCGGGGAATTGGCTATGCGCTCCTTGAAGATGGCGTCGAAGGCGTCGTTGAGTGCCTTTGCGGCTGCGGGATCGCTTTGCAGCGCCGGTGCGGCTTTGGCGGAAAGGGAAGCTGTGCCGGCAAGAGCAGCGGCGGATATCAGCAGTTGACGACGATCGAGCATGTATGGCCCCTCTATGAATAGCGAAGCCAGTGGTTGCCAGCGCAACCAACCTGTCAAGTTACGAAAATGTCATGGATCGCCGCCCCCCCTCTCCCGCCTGCGGGGAGAGGGAAGTGTAGATTTAATTACGCTTCAGTGGCCTAGATCAGCCCCTTGTCCCTGTACAACTGCTCGAGCACCGACAGGGGCACCGATCCGGCCAGCATGCCCGTGTCGTGGAAGGCCTTGATGTCGAATGCTCCGCCCTGTTTGCGCTTTTGGGCGTCGCGCAGGCGCAGCCAGGTGATCTTGCCCATCATGTAACCCAGTGCCTGACCGGGCCATACACAATAGCGCTCGATCTCCGCCGTTACCGCGCTTTCGCTGTCGCCCATGGCGTCGCGCATATAGGTGATGGCCTGTTCACGGCTCCAGCCGAGATTGTGCATGCCGGTGTCGACGACCAGCCGCACCGCACGGAACAGGGCGTCGTGCAGATAGCCGATGCGGCCCGGCGCATCGTCGTTGTAGATGCCCATTTCCGACGCCAGCTGTTCGGAATAGAGCGCCCAGCCTTCGACATTGGCATTGAAGGCCAGAAGCTTGCGCAAGGTCGGGATTCCCTGCGCCTCATTTTGTATCGTAAGCTGCATGTGGTGGCCGGGTATGGCCTCATGGCAGGTGAGCGTCGGCAGGGTCCATTTCGGGTTATTTCCCGTGTCGCGCAGGTTGATGTAATAGGCACCGGCGCGCGAACCATCGATCGACCCCGGCATGTAATAGCCGCCGGGCGCCCCGGCTTCGGTCGCCACCGGCACGCGGCGGATCGACACCTTCGACTTCGGCAGCACGCCGAAATAGCTCGGCAACCGCGCCTCGACCTTGCGAACCAGACCGTTGAGGTCATTGAGCAGTTGCGTCTTGCCCTCTTCGGTATTGGGATAGAGGTACTTCGGGTCCGTATACATGGCGTGCATGCGCTCGCCGGGCGTTCCTTGCGTCATCCCCAAGGCGCGCAAACGGCCATCAAGTTCAGAGCTCAGACGCGCCACCTGGTCGAGACCGATGGCATGAATCTCTTTCGCGCTGTCATCGGTCGACGTCGAAAGCCTTACGCACTGCGCATAGTAGGCTTCGCCGTTTGGCTGGTTGCGCACCCCGGCGTCGTGCCTGGCCTGCCCAGCCAGTCCCGACAGGATGTCGATCTGGCGCGTCAGGGCGTCGCGGACGGGACCGGTCAGACGCGCGGATGCATCGTCGCGCCAGGCACCGGCAATGCCCAAAGCCTGGGTTTTCGATTCCAGCGCCGTGACGATCGGGCTGTAGGCCGGGTCCGTGTCTCGCAACGCCGTCAGCTGCTGCATAGCCTTCTTGATGACGAAGTCGGGCGGGATGACGCCGCGGCCGGCATCGGCGCGGATACGCTCGTTTTCCTGGTCGACGGCACGGGCAAAATCATTCAGGCGCAACAGGTAGGATTCGGCGTCCGCCTTGTTGGCGATCTCGTGCTGGGTCGCCAGGAAGTCCGGCACGAACTGATAGGCGCCGGTCAACTGACTGACGACATAGGGTGCCGCGAACCCGCCGGCGAAAACGCCATAATCGCCATAGGCAAAGTTCTGCGCCAGGGCCAGCTGGTTTTCATTGTCCCACAGGACGCTGTCGTAGTTCAGCCGGTCGGCCGCCGACAGATCGTTGCGATCGATGGCCTTGAGAGTTTGCACGGCACGGCGCAGGCGCGCGACGTTCGATGCCTTGGCGGCTTCGGAGCGGTCGTCAAGCTTCGTCTTGGCCACCACGAACTGGCCTTTGTCGAGGCCGGCCGAGGTCGCCTGCACCGGCGAGGCGGTGAACCATTCGCGCAGGATCAGGTCGTAGGCATTGTTGAGCTGGCCGGCGACTTCCGGCGCGGTGACGGCAGGCACCGGCGGCGGCGGAGGGGGCTTGGGCGCCTCTACCCTTTTCGGCGCGGCCTTCTTGCCTTTGGTCGACTTCTTGCTGCTCTTCTTCGACTTGGAAGAGGACTTCTTCTTGCTCGCAGCCGCCTTCTTTTTCTTCTTGGGCGCCGCCAGAGCCTCGGCCGCAACGCTGCCGAACAAGGCCGCCAATGCACCCACTACATACCGCCGGTCTACCATGCTCACTCCGCCACAAGCTCTTCTTTCATGGAAACCTATGCGTAAGGCGTTTCCGTGGCAACCGGGAATGACCAGATTTTCTTCGTCAGACACTTCAGGGTTTCGGGAAATTTATCACTTCCAATAATCTGGAATAACTTTGCGCCGCAAGGATATCCGACCGCTCACATTTGCGTGACACGCCATGGTCGCGCCATGTTGGCCTTGAATTCTTGCGAACGACTCGCGCACAACATCACCCGACATCACAGGAGTTCCGTATGCG
>CBIHPL010000460.1:0-3416 GCA_966212005.1 uncultured Asticcacaulis sp. | reverse complement strand
AAGCGCCGCCCACTTACCAAAATTATCAAAGGCAATGCGCGTGCCGTCTCGTGAAGTGACCTTGTTTCGGTCAACCGTTGCCTGATCAATACCTGCCTCCTTTTCTGCCGCGTTAGGCGAAGCGGCATGTGAACCCATGGCGAAAGCCGCGCCCGCCAGGGTCGTGAACAAGAGGCGCCTGTTCAATATGACTGCCGACATTGGATTTGTCCGGCCCGCTCAACCACGAACGGGAGGTAACCATCCTGGACTAAGGTTTCGACGCGGTCCGTAACAGCGTTTGTAAAGATCGGATCAGGGCCTTTTCATCAGATCGAGCACCGCCGCCGTCATGGCGGTGGCTCCCGTGACGATCGCCGATTCCGCATCGACCTTGAACAGCGGCGAATGGTGCGACGGCACGGGCGGGCCCCCCGCCTCCGCCGCGTCGAGCGCCGCCTTCGGTGTACCGCCGACGCTGAAATAGTAACCTGGCACCTTATAGTCCGCCTGAACAAAATAGGCGAAGTCCTCGGCTCCCATGTTTTTTTGCTCGAATGGTATAACCGCGTCGGCGCCCAGAGCCTGAACCATCACGGCATTGAGGCGCCGTGCCAGGACGGGATCGTTCTTCGTGACGGGCGTGCCTTCGATCACCCTGACCACGGGCAGCCTGTCCTCGGGCATGCCGTTAAGCCGCCCGATACTTGTCGCGACGCGCTTGACCGCGCCGATCAGCATGGCGCGCGTGTGCTCATCATTGGCGCGCACCGTCACCTGAAGATCGGCGCGGTCCGAAATAATGTTGGGCTTGGTGCCGGCGTGGAACGACCCGACCGTGACGACTCCGGGCTTCAGTGGCGGCTTTTCGCGGCTGATAATGCCCTGGAGCGCGATGACCAGCTGGCTGGCCATATAGACCGGGTCCTTGCCGGCATGCGGTGCCGCTCCATGGGCGCCGACGCCTGGCACGGTTATGTCGATCGAATCCGATGACGAATACTGTATGTCTTCCGAAGCCGACACGGTGCCGGTCGCCTGCAGCGAATTGACGTGAAAGGCCAGGGCATAGTCCGGCTTGGGGAAACGCGTATAGAGGCCGTCCGCCAGCATGGCCTTGGCGCCGGCGATGCGCTCCTCTGCCGGCTGGACGATCATCACCACCGTCCCCGACCAGCGGTCTCTCGTCGCGGCCAGACGCCGCGCAGTGGCGACCAGAGCCGTGATATGCGTATCGTGTCCGCAGGCGTGCATGACCGGATTTTCCACGCCATCGATACCGACCTGACGTGCCACGGACATATTCGCCACGCCGGACGCTTCCTTGACCGGCAGGCCATCCATGTCGGCGCGGACCAGCACCACCGGTCCCGGACCATTGCGCAGGATGGCGACAACGCCCGTACCGCCGACCTTTTCCGTCACTTCCGCGCCCGTCGCGCGCAGTTCCTTTGCCATGCGGGCGGCCGTCTTGACCTCCATATGGCTGAGTTCCGGATTGCGGTGGAACCAGTCCCACAGTTGTCCGAGATCCTTTTCGTAGTCGGCCTTGATAGCCGCGGCATAGTCCGGTTGCGCCAGCGCGGGCACGGCGGTGACGACCGCCAGAACCGGCAGGAGCACTGTTAGTCCGTTGACTTGCGCCATTCTAGTTCCCCTTCGTTTTCAGGCGAAGGGGACATCAGTTTGTGCGCCGGGTCAAGCTACGCGGTTTGCGTTACGCCGTGTTCGGGGCCCTGCTCCGGCAAGGCGGACATGTCCATATAGACCGGTCCGAAACCGTGGCCGTCCGGATCTTCGAAGCTGCGGCCATACATGAAGCCCAGGTCCTGGACCTCGCTGATATCGGCCTTGCCGCCATTGGCCGCGGCGGCCGCGACAATGGCGTCGACCTCGGCGCGGCTTTCGAATGACAGAGAGATCAGCGCCAGGGTGTTCACCTTAGGATCACCCAGCGGCTTCGGCGTAAAGGTCTGATAGTAGTCGCGCGTCAGCAGCATGAAGACAATCGTCTCCGACCACATCATCGATGCCGCGCGGTCATCGCTGAAGGTGTGGTTCTGCTCGCAACCGATCGCCTCATAGAAGCGGATCGACGCCTTGAGGTCGGTGACGGGCAGGTTGATGAAGATCATCTTGGTCATGGTGCGTGTCTCCTGTGATGGTCGAGGACAATCCCTCTTACACAGGCACTACGAACGGCGCAGGGCAGGAATCGACACGGCCCCGAAAAAAGTTTTTTGCCGCCCCGCCCTGCCGACATATTCTGGCGTCCGCACTGTCAGAATCACGCGGGATTTCTTGACTAAGGACACATATGAGCCAGACCCTGCCCGGCCCTGACGGCCGCCTCCGCTGCCGCTGGTGCGTCGGTACGCCCGAATACCTCGCCTATCACGACACCGAATGGGGCTTTCCCGTCCGCGACGACCGCCGCCTTTTTGAGAAGCTGTGCCTGGAAGGCTTCCAGTCCGGCCTGAGCTGGCGGACTATCCTGACCAAGCGCGAAAACTTCCGGGCCGCCTTCCACGATTTCGACTTCGACAAGGTGGCTGAATTCGGCGAGGCCGACGTGGCGCGACTGCTGAATGACGCTGGCATTGTCCGCCACCGCGGCAAGATCGAAGCCGTCATCAACAATGCCCGTTGCGCCCGGGAATTGGTCCGCAAGGAAGGGTCACTCGCCGCCTATGTCTGGCGCTACGAGCCCAGGCCAGAAGAGCTGGGCGTGCCTCAAACCCAGTCGACATCACCCGCCTCGATCGCCCTGTCCAAGGACCTGAAGAAGCGCGGCTGGAAGTTTGTCGGGCCAACGACCGTTTTCGCCTTCATGCAGGCCATGGGGCTGATCAACGACCATGCCGAGGGGTGCGCCGTTCGCGCTGAAGCCGAAAAAGCCCGAAAATAAAATCAGTTACGACGAAAGCCTAAGAAAAAGGTCCACATGGCGTCGTTATCGGCGAGCCACGAATGGCCGCCGCCGACTGTGATCCGGCCGGCGACATCGGCACCATCGCGGCAACCGGAATAGCGCTCCTCATAGACGGCTGGCGCCACCCATTGCGTCACCGGTGCGGTTTTGCAATCATTGAGCTGCGCCCAGCGCTGCTCGGCGGCGTGCATGGTGTATTGCCAATAGCCTTTCCCGCCGCCCTCGATCGGATTGGTCGTGTCCTTGTCGCCGGCAAAGGCCATGACAGGCAGCGGCCGCGATGGCTTGCAGGTCGCAGGATCGGGCGTCTTCGGGTCGTCCTTCGACGGGTTGCCGGCGCGCAACCCCACCACCGGCGCGATGGCCGCGAAACGATCGGCCGCCACACAGCCCAGCCAAGAGGTCATCCGCCCGCCGCCCGACAGGCCGGTCACATAGACGCGCGCAGCATCAATGCATCCCTGCCCGCTCAGCCAGTCGATGGCTGCCTTGATATAGGCGACGT
>CBIHPL010000459.1:0-3424 GCA_966212005.1 uncultured Asticcacaulis sp. | reverse complement strand
GATTTCATGAGTTTCATTTCCAAGCAGTTTATCGACGTCATCGAATGGGCGGATCCGCCGAAAAACATGCTGGCGGCGCGCTACCCGATGGAAGGCCACGAAATCCAGACCGGTGCCAAGCTGGTGGTGCGTGAGACGCAATCGGCCCTGTTCCTGAACGAAGGCACGATCGCCGACCAGTTCGGACCCGGCACGCACACCCTGACCACCCAGACCCTGCCGATCCTGACCTACCTCAAGAACTGGGACAAGGCGTTCAAGTCGCCGTTCAAGTCGGACGTTTTCTTCTTTTCGCTGCGCGAGCACATTGACCAGAAGTGGGGAACGACCCAGCCGATCACCGTGCGCGACAAGGAGTTCGGGCCGCTGCGCATACGGGCCTTCGGCAATTACGGCTTCAAGATCACCGACCCCAAGCTGTTCTGGACGCGTTTCTGCGGCTCGGGCGCGACCTTTACGACGCAGGACATCGAAGGCCAGCTGCGCGCCGCGCTGTTGAGCGGCATCGCCACCACCCTGGCGCAGAGCGCGGTCGCCTTCGTCGATATGGCCGCCCAGCAGGACGCATTCTCCAAGCTGCTGTTCGCCGGCCTGACGCCGACCTTTACCGAGATGGGCCTCGGCCTGACCAGCTTCTACGTTCAGAGCCTGTCCCTGCCGGAAGAGCTGGAAAAGCATCTCGATCGTGCCGGCTCTCAGCGCATCGTCGGCAATCTCAACGCCTATACGCAGTTCCAGGCCGCTGAAGCGCTTGGCAATGCCGGTGCCGCCGGTGGTGGCAGCAGCCTGGCCAGCGAAGGCGTTGGCCTTGGCGCCGGCCTCGCCATGGGCCAGATGATGGCGCAATCTCTCGGCCAGTCACTCGGCCAGGGGCAGGGCGCGGGGCAGCCGGAGCAGGACCCGATGGTCGTCCTGGAACGGCTGGGCGAGCTCTATCAGAAGGGCATCCTGACCGAAGCCGAATTCACCGCCAAGAAGGCCGAACTGCTCAGCAAAATCAGATAGATGACGGATATCGCCTGCCCTTCGTGCGGCGCGCCCGTTCCTTTCAGGTCCAGCCTGTCGGTCTCCGCCGTCTGCCCCTATTGCCAGAGCCTGCTCGTCCGCAACGATCTCACCGTTGAGGACCTGGGCAAGGTCGCGGCCCTGCCGCCCGACATGACGCCCTTTCAGGTCGGCACCGACGCCTATGATGGCGACAGCCGGATCACGCTGGTCGGCCGGCTGCGTCTTGGTTGGGAAGACGGTTTCTGGAATGAATGGTTCTTCGTCAGCGACAGCGGCCGCAAGGGCTGGCTGGCGGAGGCGCAAGGCACCTACGCCCTGTCCTACGAGATCGAGGAGCCCCTGCATGCCAATACCTACAACGCCATTACGCGCTGGGCGGAGACCCAGGGCCGCGGCAGCCTTATTGGTCAGGGGCTGACCATCGAAGGCCGGAGCTACCGGCTTACCGACGTCAAGAAGGCGGTCTGTATCGGTTGCGAAGGCGAATTACCGGTCGTGGGGTCCACTGGGCGCCGGTCGATGTGTTTCGACTTCATGGGCGGTCCCGACGAATTTGCCTCGGTCGAAATCAGCGGCGACGCGCGGCGCGTCTTCACCGGCCGCTATGTCGAATGGGACCAGTTGCGGGCATCGAACCTGCGTGAGATCGAGGGTTGGTCATGACATCCTTCGGTCAACGAACGGCGGTGCGCTCCGCCCGGGCTTTCAACTGCCCCAGCTGCGGCGGGCCGATAAACCTGCGCGCCGGCGGGATCAGCGTCAACGCCGTCTGCGGCCAGTGCGGCGCGATTATCGACGCTGCCGATCCCAACCTCAAGATCATCCAGGCCGCAGAAGCCGCGATGTTCGCCAGCGAAATCCCGATCGGGTCGCGCGGCGAACTGGCCGGCATCCGGTGGGAGGTCATCGGCTATGTCCGCAAGGCGGTGTCGGGCACCGTCTATGCCTGGGACGAATACCTGCTGTTCAATCCGTGGCAGGGCTTCCGCTTCCTGTCGAACGTCAGCGGCCACTGGACCTTCTTCAGGCGCCTGAACCAGGCAGTCGACGGGATCGGCCGGCGCAACGAGCTGCGCTTCGAAGGCCAGGCCTATAAGGTATTCAACAAGGACAATACCATTGTGGTCGCGGTCCAGGGCGAGTTCTACTGGCGCGTCAAACGCGGCGACGAGACCTGGTGCGCCGACTATATCTGCCCGCCCTATATGCTGAGCAGCGAAGAGCGCGGCGACGAACTCAACATCTCCCAGGGCGTCTATGTCGCGCCTCAGGTGATACAGACGGCCTTCCCGGAGGCGCGCATTCGCAGCCCGTCGGGCGTTGGCGCCTGCCAGCCGTCGTCGGATGGCGGTCAGGCGAAGACGGTCATGCGTCTTGGCCTTGCAGCCGCCATCGCCGCCATCCTGATCCATTTGGGCATTACCCTGAGCCTGCCGAATGAGCGCGTGCTGAATATTACCGGCGAACCGATCCACGCCAAGGCGACCTCCGTGTCAAGCCAGATCGCTTACGCCACCGGCAGTTGGGGTGAGCCGGGTGTGCTGCCGCCGCAGTTCCAGGAGGACGGCGAGACATTCGTCTCATCGGCCTTTGTGCTGCCCGAGCCCAGCAATCTGCGCATTTCGACCGCGACCGGGCTCGACAACAACTGGGCGGAACTGGACCTGACCCTGGTCAATCAGACGACGGGCGCCAGCTATCCGGTTCGCCAGGCCATGGAATACTATTCCGGCGTCGATGGCGGTGAACGCTGGAGCGAGGGCAAGTCCCACTCCGAAACCCTGATGCATCCCATTCCTGCCGGCACCTATCACATGCTGATCGACGGCACGTCGGACGCCCTGGCACGCAATGGCGCCCTGGCGTTCAACATCGAAGTGCGGCGCGGCGTGACCGACCTGAACAATCTGTGGCTGGCCCTGATCCTGATCGCAATCTACCCGCTGATCTCCATATTCCGGCGCCAGATGTTCGAACAGTCGCGCTGGTCGGCGTCGGACTACTCGCCCTATCGCAGCTCGGAGGACGACGATTGAAACCGCCCGTTCTGTTCATCCTCTTCTGCCTGGTCGTCGTCGGCGCGCTCGGTTACGCCGATTACCGCGGCTATGCCCTGGCCGGCATGTTCACCGCCGCCCAGTCGGCCCAGCGCTTCGCCACGCATTATCATAAATAGACGGCGATTGAAGAGTACCCATCTTGCCTCTGCTGCTGCTTGTTTCCGTATTCGTCATCGCCACCTGCGGGCTGATCTATGAACTGATCGCCGGCACGCTGGCCAGCTATCTGCTGGGCGATTCCATCACCCAGTTCTCGACGATCATCGGCACCTATCTGTTCGCCATGGGCATAGGCTCGTGGCTGTCGCAGCACGTCCATCGCAACCTCCTGGGCTTCTTTATCCGCGTCGAAATCC
>CBIHPL010000458.1:0-3439 GCA_966212005.1 uncultured Asticcacaulis sp. | reverse complement strand
GGTTATTTTGAGCGTCTGCATCAGGCTGGCTGCCGTCCACAGGCCGTAAGCATAGCCGGAACAGCCGAGATTGATATCGAAGGCCAGGCAGGACCCCAGGCCAAGGCGCGATTGCAGCGCACAGGCCGTGGCCGGAATGACGTAGTCGGCGCTTTGCGTCACCATGATCAGCACATCGATGCTGTCGCGCTCCCACCCCAATTCTTCCAGCAAACCGTCGGCCGCTTTCTGGCACAGGTCAGAGGTCATGATGTCGGAACGGGCGATGCGGCGCGATCGCACGCCGATGGAGCCGATCAGGCGCTCGCGCTCGGCGGCGTCAGGAATCAGTCCCTCCTCTTCCAGGGTCCGCGACAGGGCGGGGACACAGGCGCGGATGCCCCGGACGCTAACGCCTTTCAGTACGGCTTCGGTCATGGATATTCCCGGTTGGACGCAAATGATTTTCGATGATTCCGGCAGCCAATGCCAATCACCTCTTCGCGCTCAACCTCGCATCTATGGTTTAAGGGAATGTTGACGGAAATGCGCTTCATTAACCGTAGTTAGTTTCGCATGCTTGACACGAAAAACCGCTGTCCACTTTTTCGAAGCATGCTCCGTTGTTATTCCTACGAAGGACTGAAATCTATGGATAAGCCCGCCTTTTTTGCCGCCGTCGCCGAAATCCTCGAAGCCGATCCGTCCGGGCTGACCGGCGACGAGCAGATCGACGACGTCGGCAACTGGGACAGCCTGTCAGTCATTTCGTTCGTCGCCATGGTCGATTCGGACCTGGGCCAGATCGTCGACGGCGAAAAGCTGAAGGACGCCAAGACGCTCAACGACCTGGCCGCGCTCGTCGGCCTGTAAGCCGGCCGGTGAAAAAGCTCTGCGTCATTCCGGCGCGCGGTGGCTCGAAACGCATACCGCGCAAGAATATCAAGCCGTTCCACGGTCAGCCGATGATCAGCTATTCGATCCGGGCCGCGCGCGACTGCGGGCTGTTCGATACCATCATCGTGTCGACCGACGATGAGGAAATCGCCGACGTGGCGCGGGCGCACGGCGCCGAGACGCCGTTCGTGCGGCCGGCAGACCTGGCCAATGATCACGCCGGCACCGGCGCCGTCGTCGTCCACGCCATCCAGTGGTTCCGCGACCAGGACATCATCTTTGACGCCACCTGCTGCATCTACGCCACCGCGCCGCTGATCGATCCGGCGCGGCTGAATGAAGGCTGGGCGCGGCTATCGGAGCCGGGGCGCCGGTTCGCCTTCTCGGTGACCTCTTTCCCCTTCCCTATCCAGCGTGCGCTGAAGCAGACGCCGGAAGGCGGCGTCGAGATGTTCTGGCCCGAGAACCTGACCCGGCGGTCGCAGGATCTCGAGCCCGCCTACCATGATGCGGCGCAGTTCTACTGGGGCTGGTCGGACGCCTGGGTGAATGGGGAAGTCGCCTTCTCGCCCATATCGGCGCCCGTCATCCTGCCCCGCACCCACGTCGTTGACATAGATACGCCCGAGGACTGGGAGGTCGCCGAGGTCACCTATCGGGTTGTCAAAGGCCTGACTCAGTAACGGCCGAAAACGTCGCGGCCTTCATCGCCGCGATAGCTGTCGTACCGACCGTCATAGCGATCATCGCTGCGATCTTCGTAATGATCATCGTAACGGTCGTTGTAACCGGCGTCGCGGTCGTCATGTCCCTGACGGCAGGGGCAGTCATCATGATAGGCGTGCGAACGGCGATAAACGCCGCCATCCGACGTTTCACGATAATAGTCGCTGTATTCATCCATGCCCTGTTCGAGTTCGATAACCGCTTCACGCGACGTCACGCGCGGCGCGGCATAACGGACTTCGCGGCGGACCTGCGTGACGCAGGGAGGAGGCGGCGGCGCGTAAGCCGCGACACAGACGGAACGGCATGGCGTAGCCGCGGTCCGCGCATAACGGTCCGAGGTTTCGTAATATTCGTCCTGGTATTCCACGTCCTCGCGGGCTGTCTGGACATCGAGTCCGGTACGGAACTCGCCGCCGACATAGGGCTCAGGGGTGCGATAGGCATCACCCCCATAGACGCGCATGACGCCCTGGCCGTCGTGTGAACGTTGCCAGTGGCCGGGGCGGTAACCGGAATGGGATGTGCCTGCCGATGCGGCCAACGGCAGAACGGACAATGCGAACGCGGCAGCTACACCAAGGATGAGGGAGGGTTGGGTCATGTCGCAGTCTCCTGAAAAAGTGCGCGTTAACCTATTACGCGCCTGCGACCGACTAAACCCTATTAACCATTTCCGCGAACTATTCTGTTGGGCTTTTGGATCCCGGGAACCCCGGCAGGGCCAGGTTGAAAAGAATGGCTGCGGCCCGCAGACCAAGGGCAGCGGCAAACGCCGCCAGGGCCGACGGCCAGAAGGCAAGCCCCAATCCCTGAAGACCGGCGAAGACGACCGCGCCCAGAAGCGCCGCCGTCACATAGATTTCCCGGCGTAGCAGCAGGTTGGGCTCCCCTGCCAGGACATCGCGGACGATCCCGCCAAAGGTCGTCGTCAGCACGCCCATGATAACCGCCGAGACAGCAGGAACGTTCATGTTCAGCGCCTTGGCGGTCCCGACCACGGCGTAACCCGCCAGGCCAAGCGCATCGAGCCACAGAAGTGCGCGAAACCGCCAGCCGCGCCGTCCCATCAGCCAGACGATGATGGCGGCGACCAGGCTGACGACGATATAGCCCGGACGGCTGACCCAGAAGACAGGCGCGCCAATCAGAAGGTCTCGCAGCGTGCCGCCGCCGACACCGGTGATCGCCGCGAAGAAACAGAAGGTGATGATGTCATGCTTGCGATGCGCAGCCGCCAAAGCACCTGTGGCGGCGAATACGGCCACGCCGGCAAAGTCCAGCCAGAAAAGGGCGGTTGTAAGTGCATCCATGCCGCGCCATATCACAGGCAATTGCAAAGTGCGACCACTCCAAAGTGCATGCCTGCACTTGGCAGGGGCGACCGCCCGTCGCCGCTCAGGCGGCGAGCCCCGCGGCGTCTGAGCGGCAAATGAAGGATTGCCACATGTTCCAGAAGCCCGTAATGCGCCTGCATGGCGCCTATCGCGACGATATCGGCGACCTGGTCACACGCCGCCCCATCCCGTCGCGCGAGCTCAATAATATCGGCGCCTTTCTGTTCCTGAATCACCACGGGCCGCAGACCTATGCACCGGACAATCGTGGCCTGCCCTTTGGTCCACACCCGCACCGCGGCTTCGAGACGGTGACCTTCATCCTTGAAGGCGAGCTGGCGCACCGCGATTCGGCCGGCCACGAGAGCATCATCGAAGCCGGCGGCGTGCAGTGGATGACGGCCGGCAGCGGTCTGGTGCACGAAGAGGTTTCGCCGGAGCGCTTCAAGAAGAGCGGCGGGCCGATGGAAATCCTGCAGCTTTGGGTCAACCTTCCGGCC
>CBIHPL010000457.1:0-3443 GCA_966212005.1 uncultured Asticcacaulis sp. | reverse complement strand
GACCTGATCCGGTTGACCAGTTGCCCACGCTGATCGGAGACATGTGTGGTGATGGCCGCCGTTCCGGAAACGCCCGTGCCGTCGGTGTTCGTCTGGGAATATTCCGTGACCGTGCTTACAGCTCCGCGAACATCATAGGCGGTGTCGGTGCGAATGCATTGCGTCTTGTCGGCTGTGTTGGCGACCCAGGTATCAAGCGTCGTCATCGCGACGCTGGCGGACGTTGCCAGGGCCGAGACATCATAAGCGTTGCCGGTATAGCGAATGGCACTCGTCCGCTGGCCGGCAGCGTTGTAAATGTAGCGGGCTACCTCACCGGAGCCCGTCAGGGCGTAGACCAGGTGACTCTCAGAATCATAAACAAAGCGTTCGGTTATAGACGTTCCACTTGCCGGGTACGTCGTGCGCGTCAGCAACTGGTTGCTGGCGTCATAAACATAGACGACCTTGTTGCCGAGAGAATCGGTTTTACTCAGCAGGTTGCCGCTGGCGTCATAGGTATAGGCAAATGACGGAGCCGCTGTCCCCGCCACGCCGCGATCGACCATGATCGCCGGCTTGGCGATCGCGACATTCATCGGACCCGTCCCGTCTGCGGTGGCCTGAACGAAGAACTGAACAAAGGCGGCGCCAGCAACGGCGGTCGTCGACCCTCTGCCGAAATTCGCCGTCGCCACGCCATTGGCACCTAGCGTGCCACCCGTTGCGATCGAACTTATCAGCGACCTGCTGAGGTAGGCTCCGCTGGCATCCCACCATAACGCGTACATTTGCAGCTGGCTCGCGCCGGAGCTGGCTGCGTGGACGCCCATGGTTACGGTCTGGCCGGGGCTTACAGGCGTAAATCCCGGCATCGACTGACTCAGATTCATTTTCCAGTCAGAAGGCGGCGTGGAAGTCGTCTGACGTCGATAAACCGGCACGCCCCCTGCAAGCTCGGTTGTCTGAGTTGCCGTCACACCTGGAGTTGACGTCCACAGGTCGCCCCAGTTTTGAGCGATATTGGTGAAATTCGGATCGCCTGACGCAGTGCCGGCAATTGCTACCGACGGCTGGGCGATTGCCACATTCATCGGACCAGTACCGTCGGCAACGGCGTAGACATAGGCCTGCAAGAACGCGGCGCCGGCCGGTACAGTGGTTGTGCCACTGCCGAACTTTGCGGTGGCCAGGCCGTCCGCTCCCAAGGCCCCCCCTGTCGCGACGCCGCCCAAATTACCAGAGGCGACGAAATTATAGTCTGCATCATACCAATTGAGGCAGAGTACCAGTTGGCTCACCCCGGCGCTTGCAGTGTAGACGCTAAAATTGACAGTTTGCCCCGCAGAAACCGCGGTCATTCCGGGCTTAGACGGGACCAATCTCGTTACCCAGCCCTGAGGCGGCGTGGTCTGGGATTGTCGGCGATAAACCGGTACGCCTCCACTGGTTTCCAAGGTTTGGGTGGTTGTAAAACCTGGATCGTCGCCTCCGCCCCAGTTCAAGCCGAGATTGGTGAAATGGGGATCGCCAGCTGGGCCACTGTAGGTCAGATTACCATTGGAATCGTAGCCAAACGCCTGCGCCTGCAGCGCGCCACCGGGCACCGCTGCGGGCGAAATAAGTTGCGTCAGACGGCCATTGCCATCGTAAACGAAGGTGGTTGCATTGCCTTGGCTATCAACAACTGTCGTCCGACCGGCAGCGTAGGTGAAGGTGGTCGTCGATGTCGTGCTGCCGGTTGTCGCCTGGGTTATGGATGCGACGGCGTCCTTGCCGTTGAAGGTGGTATAGGTAATGGCCAGGCTTGAGCCATCGCTCTGGGTGATGGACGATATCCGCGTGCTGGTGCCGTCATAACCATAGTTCGTGACATAGGTCTTGCCATCCGTGATCGCACTGTCGCCGGGGCTCAGATCAACCGTTACCGAGGTCAGGCGGTTGGAACCGTCATAACCGTAACGGACAAGCGTTCCGGTCAGGGTATTGCTGGAATTATATGTTGCCACCGAAGTCAGCAGCGCGCCCGTATAATTCAGGCTGATATAATCGCCATTGGCCGTCGTGATCCGGGTCAGCAGGCTGCCCGTGTAGGTGTAGCTCAGCAGATTGCCGTCGGCATCGGCCGATGAAAACAGCCTGCCGCCATTGGCGCCATCATAGACTTCCGTGGACCGCGTCGCACCGTCGGTCCAGGTCCATTTGTTGGTGCCCGAATTGAACGACAGCGTATCGTAGGCGCCATCGGCCTCATTGCCGACATAGGCGCTCTTTCCGGCGTTCCAGGTATAAACGATGGCCGAGCCATCGGCCGTGAAATGCGTGATCGTGCTGCCCGCCGTGCTGACTGTGCCGGTAAGCCCGCCGACGGAGCGACGGAAGCTTTCCTGCCAGTCATTGGCTGTCAGCGTCCCCTGGCTGTTATAGGTGTTGGCGATTCCAGCATCGAGCCCCAGCCCGATCAGCATCTCGTCCTGGCCCTGGACCACCAGATTGCCGTTGGCCGCATTGACGGTGATGCGATTACCGGCCTGCCCCAGCACGCCTGTACCGACCTGTCCCGCACTCCCCAGAACCGACACAGAACTGCGTTGCAGACCGACGCCCGCACCCGTAACGATCGCTACCATGGAATTCCCCTGTCAACAGGCATCAACTGCATGCTCTCAGGGATTCAATCGGCGTGTTAACCATAATGTTTAGCGAAAATCTGTGGGGAAGTGAAAAAAATCACCGATGGCAGATATGACCGTCATCATCCTGGCGGTCGTAAAAATCGTCGGGGCGTTCGCGATCGGCAAATGGACCGGATCGAACGTGGCGCACAGGACGACGCTGTCGCTGAACACGGCGTACACGAAAGACTTCTTGAATGCCGGATCATTGGACCCACCGCGCACCTTCTGGCGCGCCAAGGTCATGGCTCGCCTCGGGAGCCGAACACCAGGCAAGAAAAAAGCGCCCTGGGGCGCTGATTTCATTTATCAAATGGCCATGGCGCACTCGGAGCGATTCGAACGCCCGACCCTCAGATTCGTAGTCTGATGCTCTATCCAGCTGAGCTACGAGTGCTTGAAGCCATATGGCCTGCCGGAAACCCGTCCCGGCGGCAGGGGCGGACAATTAGTCGAAGCCTCCCGCAAAGGCAAGCCGAATACGCAGCCAAAAAGCACTTTTTTTGAAAATCCTGTTGATCTCTTGTGCATGGGCAGTTTCCATCTCGCCACCCGACAGCGGCATTCCTATATAGTTTATGCCATGGAGCCCTCCCCCGCATGATCCGCCGCACATTTGTTTCTGCTTTCGTTTCCGCCGTTTTCGTTCTGACCACGCCCGCCTGCGCAAAGCCGGCGCTTGGTCCCGTTACGCCCGCCGTCGTCGCTGCCGAGCCTGAAGCCGCCGACGCCGGCATGAAGGTTCTGAAGCGCGGAGGGTCCGCCATCGACGCCGCCATTGCCATCCAG
>CBIHPL010000456.1:0-3452 GCA_966212005.1 uncultured Asticcacaulis sp. | reverse complement strand
GGTCACGGCCTTGCTTCCCAGGGTCTTCGACTGGGCGCAATCGGCCGATCCGACCCAGCCGCTGGTCAGCGGCGTCTATGACGGCGGCGACTGGTCACCGGACGGCCTGGCCCAGCTCAACGCCATTCAGAAGGTGCAGCTGACGCGGTCGGATATCATCACCTTTCACAATTACAGCTGGCCGGAAGAGTTCGAGAACCGCATCACGCAGCTTCAGCGCTACGGCCGCCCCGTCTGGTGTACGGAATATATGGCGCGCAGCGCCGGATCGACCATCGATGGCGTCATGCCCATCGCCAAACGGCACAAGGTCGCGGTGTATAACTGGGGCCTGGTCGACGGCAAGACGCAGACGCGCTTTCCGTGGGATTCCTATGCGCATCCCTATACCGACCGCGAGCCGGTCGTGTGGTTCCACGACCTGTTCCGCGCCGACGGCAAGCCCTATCGGGAGCGCGAGATCGAGATTATCCGGGAATTGACGGGGAAGAAGTGAGGTTGCTCTTTGCTACCCCTCCCCGGCAAAGCCAGGGAGGTATAAGGCAACACCTACACCTTCACCACTTGCCCGCCATTGTCCGCGCTTTTGTACATGGCTTCGATCAGGCGGATATCGCGCCAGCCCATCTCGCCGGGCGTGCGGTGCGGCGTGTTGCTCATGGCCGCCAGCGAGAAGCCGTCGATCTGGGCCACGAACTGCTGGCGCGAGTCCCCCGCCGATATGGCCTGCACGGCCCCTCCGGCCTTCTGGAGGCTGGCTTTGACGCCGTCATAGGGTGAGGCCGGGTCGAGCACGATCTGCCCCCCTGCCCCGTCCACTTCCTGGCGTGTGACGTAGTTGCCGGTGTAGAAGGACTGGCCCTTGACCTCGAGCCCCGAGGCAAAGCCGATTTTCCAGTCGATGCCGCCTTCGACCTCACTGAAGCGTGGATCGGTCTTGTCGTAGGTATAGACCGCCGAGACGGTCGAGGGCGCTTCGTCGACGAACATCAGTCCGCCGTTCAGGGCATAGATGCCGATGTCGTACATCGAGCCTCCGCCCCCGATTTCCTTGTCCAGGCGCCATTTGTGCGGCGGGTACTGTGGATTGATCTCGAAGCCGGCCTTGCCCGACACGTGTTTCAACGCGCCGATCTCCCCGGCCTTGAAGCGCTTAAGCGCCTCGACATTGTTGGGTTCGAAATGGACGCGGTAGCCGACACCCAGCTGGCGGTTGGCGGCCTTGGCAGCCGCAACCATGGCCTCGCATTCGGCGGCGGTCGACGCCATCGGCTTCTCACAGAGGACGTGCTTGCCGGCCTTGAGCGCCCGGATGGTGTATTCGGCGTGCAGGCCCGGCGGCAAAAGGATGTAGACGCAGTCGATCTCGTCATTCTTCGCGATATCGTCGAACGTGTCGTAGCTGTAGTGATGGGTGACGCCGTATTTCGCCCCCTGCTCCTTGAGCTTCGACGGCGTGCCGGAAACGAAGGCCGTCATCTTCGAATGCTTCGTCTGGGCGAAGGTCGGCATGATCTGGCTGACGGCGAACGAACCCAGGCCGACCATGGCCCAGCGCGCCTGCCTGCCCGCGGGCGGCGCAGCGCAGGCAGGGCCCACGAATGGCAAGGCACCGGCGCCGATCAACAGGCCACGGCGACTGATAGTGAATCCGTTCATCATTCCCTCCATGTTTTTATCGCGGCATGATAGCGCTATCACCCCGACTGGCAAGACCGCATGTGGACACGTCTTCGTGCAGGACGCGCGGACAGGCTGACTTCAGTTTCTCTTCTCCCCGGCCTCGCCGGCAGGCAATCGGGGAGAAGGGATAACATAGCCCTCCCCTACTCCGCCATCGCGTCGATAAATTCCAGGGATTCGGAAATAAGATGGCGCATGGCCTTTTCGGCGGCGGCGCCGTCGCCGGCTTCGATGGCGTTGAGCACGGCGGCATGGTCGCCGATATCGGCCGTATGTCCGGCGATGCGGTTGGTCAGGCCGATGGAGATGGTCAGGGCCGTATGGATCAGCTCCTTCAGCTGGATCAGGAACGGATTGCCCGACGCCTTCAATATCGCGACGTGGAAGTCGATATCGGCCAGCAGCGCCAGATCGTGGTGGTTCGCCTGGGCCGCCATGGTGTCCAGCGCCTTGCGGATGGCGCGCAGGTCGGCCTGGGACGCCCGTGTTGCCGCCAACGACGCCGCGACCGGCTCTATTGCCAGCCGGACCTCGGTATAGTCGCGATAGACCTTTGATGTGAACGGACGCTCGGTCATCCAGCGCGTGACGTCCGGGTCAAGCAGGTTCCAGTGGGCGACGGGCTCGACGCGCGTGCCCTGGCGCGGGCGCGAGGTCAGAAGTCCTTTGGCCGCAAGCATCTTGACCGCCTCGCGCGCGACGGTCCGGCTGGCGGCGTACTTGCCGGCCAGCTCCGCTTCGGTCGGAAACGGCGTGTCGTCGAACTCGCCGGAGACGATGGATTGTCCGAGGGTTTCCAGCAGCCCGAAGGTCAGGCTCATTCCGTGGGTACGGCGCATCGGATATCCATTCAGGCTTCGCACCGGACGGCGCAACTGTATCTGCATATGAACACTTAAACCATGGGTGAGGCAAGGCCCCCTCCCCGCTCCTTCCAACGCGGGCTTCGCCGTTCACCGTCGGTAACCTTTGGTTAACCAAATCAGCCCACCCGTGGTCCTGCCCAGTCGTCCGCATGCCGGATTGCGGGCCTGTCTTCGCGTATCGTGTGCCCGCGTGTTGTGAAGTCCCCTTGCCCACCCGTTGCCATAGCCACCCGCCCGCACGCCCCCTCGCCGTCGTTTCGGCAAGCCCGCATGTGGAAGAGGTGAAATCCGGACAGGCGGACAGGACGACATCACGACACATATATATGTCGGCCTGTCGGCACGTCGCTTTGCGCGCGTGTCGAAGAGCACGCACGTCCACACGCCGGGATGATGGGGCGAGGGCGCCTCCGCGCGTTGCGCATTGGACGTGTCTCCGTGTTGATGTGTAAAGGTTTTGGCTTATCCGCAGGCCGTCACGCCGTGTTTTCCACACATCGGCGTGGGGAGGGGTCGGATTATCCACATATTGAGGGTTCGACACGCCCCCACGTTAACAATGCATTAGCCATAGGCCTTTACCATTTGGCGCGTCCACACCTTGAACGGTCCTCAGGTCCGGTGGTTGAAAGGTAGCAAGTCTATGAAAACCCTGGCTATTGTTTCGCAGAAGGGCGGCGTCGGCAAGACGACCATCGCCGTTCACATCGCGGTTGCCGCGGCCTCGGCCGGTTACAGCGTCGCCATTATCGACCTAGATCCCCAGGCGACGGCCGCGCAATGGTCCGACTGGCGCAATGCGGGAAAAGGGGAGGGGGCTGCGGAAAATCCGGTCGTCGTCGCCGCGCCACATGCCCGGCTGGCCGCCACGATCAAGGAAGCCGACAAGATGGGCGTCGACTT
>CBIHPL010000455.1:0-3459 GCA_966212005.1 uncultured Asticcacaulis sp. | reverse complement strand
CGCCATCGGCACTGAACGGCACCATCTTCTATCCGGAAGGCGCCCTGCAACTGCTGCTCGTCTTGATGCTGGGCTGCCTGGTACGCGCTTTCGGCGAAGACGCCTCAACCGAGACCTCACTGTACAAGCGCCACAAATGGTGGATCTGGGCGGGTGTCTGCGCAGGACTTGGGCAACTGGTCCACTTCCGCTTCCTCATCCCCGGCCTTGCCGTCGTCGTCTACATGCTGGCGGACAAGCGCGGCCGCACCTTCTGGGCCCAGCCGGGCCCTTATATTACCGCGGGCCTGGCTGTCTCAGGCCTTGTGCCCGCCCTTATCTACAACGCCACCAACGACTGGCCGGCCATCCAGTTCCATGTCGTCAACCGGCCGCGCTTCGATCCGGATGTTGGCCGTATCCTCAGCTTCCTGATGACCCAGCTCGGCATCACGACACCGCTGTTCTTCATCGCGCTGGTTGCCGCCGGCAAGGTGTCGCTGTCCCGAGACCGCGGGACGCCCGGCGCCATGCTGGGCTACCAGACAGCGATCATCTTCGTCTTCTATGTCTTCCAGACCCTGGTGAACAAGAAGGTCATGCCGCACTGGCCTTTCATGGCCTATCTGCCGTTGCTGCCTTACGTGCCGGGCGTGCTCATCGCCTTCGCCGATGGCGCGGCCAGCAATATGAACCGCAACATCCGCGCCGTCCTGATCGCCACGGGGCCGCTGCTGGCCCTGGCCATCGGCATCGTGGCCAGCATCTATCAATGGCAGTACCGCCATTCGGCGGAAATTCCCTACTCGGAACGCCAGCATAACATCCTGAAGAACGAGAACTGGAGCCTGCTGGAACCGGACCTCGCGGCGGCCGAAGCCCGGGCGAGGGCGCGCTTCGGTCCCGATATCGCCATCGCCACATCGGGCCACATCAGCGCCGTGCACCTGGAATTTCCGGCGGACGGCCACAAAGGCCGCCACGTATATACCCTGGGCGATCCCTATGACATCGTGGCGCGCTTCGTCGTCGCACGTCATGCCTGGAAGCTCGACCTCCCGTCGCTGCAACGCGACCGCGCCGGCAAGGGCGTCGTCATCGCCATGAACGAGCCCGACTACCTGCTGCACGTCCAGGAAGACATCGACGTCTATCGCAGGATCTGCGCGTCGTTCGATGATATCGAGCCGTTCAGACAAACCGCCCTGCCGCCAGGCCGCACCCTGATCAGCTTCTATACGGCGCGCGTCCGTTCCCAGCCGCGGGCCGACACGTCGGCGCCCTGCCCTCTGATCCCGCAGCTCTACATCGCCAGCCCCGGCCGCGCCCGCTTCATGAAGACCGGCGACGACCGTAACCATTATGGCATGGCCGCCGACCCTGCCGGCCTCACCAAGGTCGATATCGTGCTGGACGGCAAAACCATCATTCCGACCCGTTACGGCCTGAACACCAGGGAGTCGCCGACACCGGACGTCCTCAGCTATGACCCGAACTGGCCGAACCTGCAGTTCGACTACAAGTTCCCGCAAGGTACGCTTATGCCCGGTGAGCACACCATCGCCATACGGGCGACACGCGCCGACGGCAGCCAGGTCAATGGCCCGCCACGGACGATCTATGTGGTCGAGAAGAAATAGCAAAAGGCCTGCCCCGCAAGGGACAGGCCTTTTCAGTTTAAAGACGCGGGACCCAAGGGCCCACACCCTATACTTTATTCAGCCGCGCTTTCTATCCGAAAACCGCGTAGCACTTTTGGCTACGCCGAACTTCGTTTCGGAAAGCGCTTGTTTAGAACTGCGTGGACAGGCTCAGCGAAACGCTTTGGCCGATCTTGTAGTTGTCGACGTACACGCGCTCCTTGCCTTCCTGATATTCCTTGTACTCGGTACCCGTGAGATTGCGGGCTTCGAGCGAGAAGGTCATATCCTTGCCGAAGGACTTGAAGCCCTTGCGCCAGGTGAAGTCGAGCGTCGCGCCCGGCTCCTGGATGAACTCCGGCTCGGCGACGCTGCCGCGCTGCGAGATGCGATCGCTGACATAGGTCACCAGGAAGGTCGCCTGCGACTTGGCGTCCGAATCGTCCCAACCGAATTGCAGGTTGGCGACGTGGTCGGACTGACCCTGCATGCGCGAACCGTCCTTGATGTACAGGCTGGCTTCGATCGGCTGGAAGTTGCTCAGGTTGTAAGCAATCTTGTCGCCGTCCTTAACCTGCACTTCGGACTTGGTGTAAGTGTAGTTGGCCTGGAACAGCCAGCGCTTCGTCTCGAAGAAGCCGTTGTTCAGGAACGCGGGCGTATCCATCAGCTTCTTGAAGTCGAATTCGACGCCGTACAGGCTGGCCTTGGGCGCATTGACGAAGGTCTGCGTCAGGGCGCTGCCGCCGAACAGGGTTTCGACCGGACGCTCGATATCCTTGGCGAACGCTCCGACGGTGAAGTATTGGCCGGCGTCGTAGTACCACTCGTAGCGCGCGTCGAAATTGGTCATCTCGGTGTCGCGCAGCAGCGGGTTGCCGATGTAGCTGCGGTTCGTGTCCGGGTCCGTGTAGGTCGGCAGGGCCAGTTCACGGAACTGCGGACGGCCGATCGTCTTCGAACCCCCGAAGCGCAGCTGCATGTCCTCGGCGAAGTTCCAGGTCACCGTTGCCGACGGCAGCAGGTAATCTTCTTCGATCGAAGTGTTCAGAGCCGAGTTGTTGCCGGTGCCGAACAGGTCGCGCAGGGTGACCTTTTCGCTGCCGGTTTCATAGCGCAGGCCACCGGCAACGCGGACCAGCGGCAGGACGGCGACGTCGGCCTTGACGTAGGCGGCGTCGACATCGAGACGGGCGTCATAGGCGGCCTCGGCCAGGGTGGCTTCCTGCAGTTCCAGCAGGCCCGGGCCGATGTGGTAGTCGGACAGGACGAAGTCGATGCGTTCGAAAGCCGAAGGACCGCCCGGCAGGTTACCACGAAAGATGAAGTCGCGACGCTCGGACTCACGGATGTTGCCGATGTGGTTGACGCCACCCGTGATCTTGCCGTCGCGGCCTTCGCCCAGCGAGAAGTTGTAGGTGACGTTGGCCGTCAGGTTCGTGACCTTGTCTTCCAGCGTGCTGAAGCTGGTTGCGGGCGGCAGGGCCAGATTAAAGAAGTACAGGCCGTTGGTGTAACCCGGCGTTTCATCGACGCGATAGTTGGCCGACTTTTCGTAAGGCGCGTCACGCTTCGTCGTCGCCTGGCTGGCCTGCCAGTCGAAGCGGACATTGTCGCCCATGGGATGGACACCGCTCAACTGCGTCAGCATGAGCTCGCGCTCATACCAGCCGGTCGAGTCGCGGCGGACCTGGTCGCCGTTTTCATCGACGCCTTCGCGGATACGGGTCTGCTTGGTCGTGCGGTGGATGTAGAGATTGGTCCACTTGACCGTATGGCCTTCACGCGTGAAGCCGAGACCGAACAGGCCGTTCAGCGACGCATTATTGTTCGTCTGGCT
>CBIHPL010000454.1:0-3462 GCA_966212005.1 uncultured Asticcacaulis sp. | reverse complement strand
CCACCGGTTTGTTCATGAAAACATTGCAGCCCAGCGCATAACAGCGATCTATGTCCTTTGGGCTGTCGGTGGTGGTCAGGACGATGACCGGCATGCGGCGGGTGGTTTCGGAGGCCTTCAGGTGCCTGAGGATTTCAAATCCGTCGATATCGGGCAGGTTCAGGTCCAGTACGGCCACCATCTTGTCGTAATGGCGCTCCGGCTGATCCGGGCCGAAGAAATAATCCATGGCGGCGCGGCCGGACTCGAGATGTTCGATAGCGTTCTGCACCCCGCTGCGCTTGAGGTTGCGACGGATCAGGCTGGCGTGGCCGGCGTCGTCTTCGACGAGGACAAGCGAAAAGGGTTCCGAAAACGGGGCGATCATACGGAGGTCCTAACTCGCCAGGGCCCGGGACGTCTCAAGTGACGGCTCGGCATTGGCTGCGGCGGGGATTTTCTTCGGAAGGCTGAAATAGAATGTCGTACCGACGTCAACAGTCGACTCGAACCAGATGGCCCCCGACATTTTGCGCAGCGTCGCCTTGACGAAAGCCATGCCGAGGCCCAGGCCCCGGACATCGCCGGTATTGCGGGCGCGACGGAAGATGTGGAAGACCTTCTGGCGGTCGTCGGCCTCGATGCCCCGGCCGTTGTCGCGGATGGAGAAAACGTATTCGCGGCTGGTTTCCAGGCAGTTGACTTCGATATGTCCGGGGCGGCCGGGCTGGAGATATTTGACGGCGTTGTCGAGCAGGTTCGAGAAGATCTGCTCCAGCGCCACCGGATCGGCGATCAGTTCCGGCAGGTTGCCGACGACGACCTCGACGCCCTTGCCGCTCAGTTCGTAGCTTTGCGCCCCCAGGCATTTGTCGAAGATGGCGCGCGAACTGACGCGCTCTTCGCGATAGACGTACTTGCCGATGCGCGACAGGTCCAGGATGGCGGTCGTCAGCGTGTCCATGCGGTCCACGGCCTTGCCGATAAAGCCCAGCGACTCCGGAATATCGGCCTTGAGCAGGGCTTCCAGCCGCTTCCAGTTCTGTTCGCCCAGTTCCTTTCTCTTCGGTTCGAGGAGTTCGCGCACCTCGTCCACCGCCATGGACAGTTCGTGGCTGAACCCCTTGAGGTTCACTAGGGGCGAGCGCATGTCGTGGGACGTGATGTAGGTGAAGGCTTCCATGTCGGCATGAAGCTGCTTGTACTCTTCTTCGCGTTCCTTCTGCTCCGTGATGTCGGTGTGGGTGCCGATCAGGGTGCGGATCTGACCGAACTTGTCCCAGGTGCCGACGCCGCGCGACAGCACCCACCGCCAGGTTCCATCCTTGTGCTTCATGCGGAAGACGCTGGCATAGACCGGGGATTGCCGCATGATGTACTGGCGCCGTACCTCAAGGACCTTGGGCAGGTCGTCGGCATGAATCAGGCTCATGACCGCATCGATCGTGTCGGCGATCTCGTCCTCGCCATAGCCCAGCATCGCCTTGAATTCACGCGAGGCATAGAAGCTTTCGCTGACGAAATTGAGTTCGTACAGGCCGTCATTGATGCCGTTCATGACCGTCCTGAAGCGCAGCTCGGCCTTGCGGCTCTCGTCCTCGAAGGCCTGGTTTTCGGTCTCCAGCTTGATGATGGTAATGGTGCCGATCAGCACGATCCCGATACCGATGATGGCGCCGATGACAAGAATGTAGATGAAGTTGGCCTTTTGCGACTCGACCTGCTTGACGTGGGCCTTGAGGCTGGCCAGCCGCATGGCGACGCTGTCGTCCAGGCGAGCGCGCAAGCCGTCCATGGCCTCCTTTTGTCTGGCCAGGTCGGCAACGGACACCGCCCCGCGGCCGTGCGTCCTGACGGCGGCGATCTGCCGTTCGTAGGTTTTCTGAATGTCGTCGATCGAATCCAGCCAGACATTGGTCTGTGCGAAGAAGGACTTTTCCCGATAGGTGACGTTGCGCAAGGTCACGACCTGGGCGCGCAAACGGGCGCCGGCCTCACTGTACGGCTTCAGAAAGCGATTGTCTCCGGACAGGATATAGCCCCGTACGCCGTTTTCCATCTCCAGCGTGCCGATGTAGATATTCCGCGTCTGGCCGATGGTCTCGTACTGGTAGATGGTGTCGGCGTTGAGGTCTTCGACCTTCTGGTACTGGCTGTGAATGATCATGGTAAAGGCGCACAGCGCGATCGACACGATGCTGAAGAAGGCCAGATAGATGTGCTTGACGTTAATGCCCCAGGGTAACCACATCGTTTTCGGCCGTTGATGATGCCTTCTGCCCATATTATTCCAGATACCGGTTCAATGGCCCACTGGAATTCGGCGGCATGCCGAAAAAAACGGGTCTTCTGGAACCCGAACATGGACGCTAGCGCGCGCAATCAAAAGCGGCAATAAGTGACAAGGTGTAAAAAATAAAAAACCCGTAAGAGCGGGCGCTCTCACGGGCAGGTAGCAGGCCGGGGGAGAAATAAGAAGGTGATATGCCGAAAATCTGCGGAATTTTCGGCTGTATATCAGCGACGGGTAAGCAGTGCGCCGAGAATGAAGCCCGCGCCGAGGGCGATCGCACTGGAGCGGATCGGGTTCGACTTGATCTCGGCCTCGACATTCTGAGACAGGCGCGACGTCTGGTCCACCGTCTTGTCCAGCAGGCCGCGGACCTTCTGGCCGGCTTCACTGGCATAGTCCGAAACGTTGTTGAGGGCGTCCTTGCCTTCGCTCGCCGCGTCCTGCGCGGCATTGCGCAGATCATTCTCGGCGGACGCCTTGGTAACATTGGCGGCGGCTTTGGTGGCGGAGGAAAGCATTGGGGGGACTCCTGTCGTCTAATGAAAATGGTTCAGCGATGTCGGGGAGAAAAATGGGTGTCGCGTTCACGGAGGCCTTGTCTGAGGTCTTAGGCTAGGGGGGGGCGATGAAGAGCCCCAGGCCGGCGTCCGTGAACGCGATGATGTTAGACTACAGGCCGCATCCTCAAAGGGCCATGCGCTGCGGCGGCGGCGAAAATAAAATAACCATAAGGGCGGCGCCCCGGATTCTTTAGTGATTTTCCAGCCCATTGCCGGCAATGGTTTGCAGATTTTGTCTTACCCCATATTTACCCGGGCCCGTCCGATGTGGTGCGTCAATTTTATGCGCGGCCTGATAGGTTCGGGACGATCGCGAACAGCGACGGATTGTAATCAGTTTTTCCGCGATTTGCCGCAGTGTGCGCGGCATATCGCTCTCACCAGAGGAGATCACCATGTCGATCAAGTCGAGCATAAAGGAAACCGCCGGCGCCGCCGAAGAAGAACTGGGCGAGGCCATGCATAACGAAAAGATGGCCGAAAAGGGCCGTCGCATGCGCAATGAAGGCCGCGTCGGCAACGGCAAGATGCCGAAGGTAACCAAGGTGGGTTCCGAAAAGCCGTAGGCCTTTAGAGCGATATGGCGAAAGTGTAAGCGGTTCTCGTCTTAAATATCGCGCTAACACAAAA
>CBIHPL010000453.1:0-3470 GCA_966212005.1 uncultured Asticcacaulis sp. | reverse complement strand
ATTTCGACTATTCGATCTGAACTGTCCAATCCGACGGGAATTCGGGGATAAGCGTGTTTGATGTTTGCGCCTGCGCGCCTTATCCCCTAAAGCCTGGCCACACATAAAGTTTATCCCCGTTCCGGGGGAACTATGCTTTGATGCGCTCATAAGGGGCGCGAGCATGAATGAACGCCCGGACGACCAACTTAAAGAGGCTGCCTATGAACCCGTCCGAAATCAACAAGGTGCAGGATTATCTGTTCAAGATCTTCAAGACCAAGGGACTTGAGGTCAAGGCGCGCAAGCAGAAGGATTCGGCCGAGGTGTTCGTCGGTGAAGAGTTCATCGGCGTCGTCTATGTCGACGAGGACGAAGAGGGCTCATACATGTTCGAAATGGCCATCCTTAAAGAGGATCTCTGAAAATAGAAACGGCGCCGGGTTTTCCAGGCGCCTTTCTTTTTTAGTACGAGTCCACCTTTGAGCGGCGGCGCTTCGACACCGGCTCGACATCGGGCGGCGGCGGCGTTGCGCCACTGCGCTCTTCTTCCTTGCGGACCTTTTCCTCAGACTTGCGTACGCGGCGGCGGTCCAGTTCGTCGCCCAATGCCACGACCAGTTCCGAGAAGATCGAGAGGAACTGCGGGAAGCGCGAGGCCAGGAAACCGCCCATGACGGCAACCAGGGCGGCGAGGAATGGCGAGTGCGGCGACATGGTTTCGATCATGCGCGACAGACTGCCGACCGAGGTGCCGGCAAAGGCCTCGTCGAACATGCGTTCCTGCTTGGTGCGCTTGTCGGTTTTGCTTACGGCCTTGTAGATGCCATAGCCGATCAGCGGCAGGAACAGTCCCACGCCGAGGACTGCCGGCCCGGCGATTTCGCCCATGGCGACCTTGAGATAGTTATAAAGCGCAATGCTCAGCCACACGATCCCGGCGATGGCGCACGCCACGCACAGGACGACGGCGATGACCGTCGATTTGATGACTTCGATCTTGTGCGAAACATTGAACATATTGGACAAACCCCGTAACGCTTGAGCATTTCCCGGCGAAGTGGCCACCGGGGCGCCGCTGGAAACGCGACCAAACAAAAACCCGGAGCACAGCGCGCTTCATCCGAAGCGAGCGGTGCTCTGAGCGCGCGTTGTCATAGACCGCAATAACAAATAAAGGAACAATGTGATTGCGGTAATAGCGTTTTTCCTGGTGGAGATTGCGGCGTGATGTTTCTGGAAGGCCTGTGGCACGCGCTGAAAGTGGTTTGCGCCGGCCTCTACTGGCTGCTGTTCATTTGCCTGATCTGGGCGGGCTTCGCGTTGATGGGATCAGCGCCGCAGTGGGGCTGGGGGAACCTCGCCTTTGTGCTGGCGCTGTTTGCCGCAAAGGGATACGCGGGGCGTTGGCTGAAGGGCGGCGCCTCGTACGTGGCCGGTTGCGGGGTGATCTTTGCCTATCTGGCTTTCGCGGCCGTCGCGACCGGCTGGACGCCGGCCTAAACGGTTTCAGAAAGCGCTTCGCGGATCGCTTCGACGATTCGGTCGATCTGCGGCTTTTCGATAATCAGCGGCGGCGACAGGGCGATAATGTCGCCGGTCACCCGAATCAGCACGCCCTTGTCATAGCAGCGGTCGAAGACCTCCATGGCGCGTGCGGTAGCGGCACCCGGCCTCGGCTCCAGTTCGATGCCGCCGATCAGGCCCAGATCGCGGATATCCATGACGTGCTTTGCGTCGCGCAGCGAATGAACCGCCTCCTGCCAGCAGGATGCAAGTCCGGCGGCGCGATTGAACAGGTCATCCTCGGCATAGGTGTCGAGCGTGGCGATACCCGCGGCGCAGGCCAGGGGATGGCCGCTATAGGTATAGCCGTGGAACAACTCGATCGGCGTTTCCGAAGTCTGCAGGAAGGTGTCGTAGATGCGGGTCGAACATGCGACCGCACCCATCGGGACGGTGGCGTTGGTAATGCCCTTGGCCATGCAGATCATGTCCGGCCTCACGCCGAAATAGTCAGCGCCGAAGGCCGCGCCCAACCGGCCGAATCCGGTAATGACCTCATCGAAGATCAGCAGGATGTCGTGCTTGTCGCATAGCGCCCTAAGGCGTTGCAGATAGCCCTTGGGCGGGATCAGCACGCCGGTCGAACCGGCTACGGGTTCGACGATGACGGCGGCGATGGTAGAGGCGTCGTGCAGGGCCACGATCCGTTCCAGCGCATCGGCCAGATCGGCACCGTGTTCGGGCTCTCCTTTGGCGAACTGGTTGCCTGGGACGCCGTGGGTATGAGGCAGATGGTCGACGCCGGGAAGCCCGGTCCCGAAAGTCATGCGGTTGCGGACGATACCGCCGACACTGATGCCGCCAAAGCCGGTGCCGTGGTACGCGCGCTCGCGGCCGATCAGCCGTGTCTTGGTGCCCAGGCCGCGCGCCCGTTGATAGGCGAGCGCGATCTTCAGCGCCGTATCGGCCGCTTCGGAACCCGAATTGGTGAAGAAGATGCGTTTCAGGTCATAGGGCATCAGACCCGACAGCTTGTGGGCAAATTCAAAAGCCAGGGGATGCGCCATGTTGAAGGTCGGCGCGAAGTCCATGACGGTGGCCTGTTGCCGGATCGCCTCGGTAATCCTCTCTCGCCCGTGTCCGGCGTTGACGCACCACAGGCCCGCCGTGCCGTCCAGGATCTGGCGCCCGTCATGCGTCGTGTAATGCATGTCCTTCGCCGCCGCCAACAGCTTCGGCCTGGCTTTGAAGGCGCGGTTGGGCGTGAAAGGCATCCAGAAGCTGTCGAGCGCTTCCGGGGAGGTTGCATTCAAGGAAAGGGCTGGCATTCTCGGCTCTTTTTCGGTGAAAGGCAGCGGAACTGTGCTAAGCTCTGCTATAATTCCGGGCGCATTGTGATCACAAGCCCGGCTGAACTTCAAGGGCGAGGCCAGTAAGCGCGTATGAAAGTCGTCAATCTCGAACCATCGGCCGCCGACGCACGCACGCACGCCCAGGTCTATGACGCGCTCAGCGAAGATCTGATCCAGGGGCAAATCCCGCCATTGATGTCGGTATCGTTACGGACATTGGCGCAACGTTATGGCGTATCCCCTATGCCGGTGCGTGAAGCCGTCCGCCGGCTGATCGCCGAAAAGGCGCTGGAGTTGCAACCCGAAAACAAGCGCCTGCGCGTGCCGCATCTGACCGAACACCGCCTGCTGCAACTGATGAAGGCGCGGCAGTGGGTCGAGTCGGAGCTGGCCTATCTGGCCACGCCGCGTGTCGACCGTGACCTGATCCGGCGTCTGAGAGATGACGACGCGACGCTGATGCGCGCCCTGGCGACGGGTGACGTATCGACCTACATGCAGGCTAATCACGATTTCCATTTCTGTATCTATGCCCGTGCCGATGCCGACCTCCTGTATGACATGGCGCGAGCCCTGTGGCTTCAGGCCGGGCCGTTCATGCGCGTGGTGTTCGGCCGGATGGGGACGGTGCAC
>CBIHPL010000452.1:0-3479 GCA_966212005.1 uncultured Asticcacaulis sp. | reverse complement strand
GACGCAAACGTGGTTTTGCCCAATTTTCACGCTTTGTTTAGAACATTACTAACGATTCGTTATCCATAGTCGCTGCATGGAACGTCGGCCTTTGAGCGGATATCCGCCATGGTGTTGCCAACCAAAGCAGGGGAGCCAGGAATATGACGCCCAACGACCGCCGCTTAGCCGGCAAATTGTGGCTTATGGGCGCGATCGGCGCCGCAATGCTCATGCTTCAGGCCTGTACCGGCACCATGCCGCAGCCGCGCTATCCCGTGTATATGCAGGACAAGCCGGCCGAGGCCACACAGACTGTGACACAGGCCGGTGATGACACGCCTGCGTCTCCGGCGCCGGACCAACAGCCGGCGGTAACCCCGCAGGGCAGTCAGGGTGGGATCAGGACAACGGACCTGGCACCGCCACCACCACCTCCGCCACCCCCGCCAGCCTCGGATAAGACGGCGCGCGGCGATACCGCGCCGGTCAAGGATTCGCGCGCTGCCTATGTTTATGTCCTGCAGCCCAAGGATACCCTTTACGGCGTGTCGCGCCGCTTCGGCGTGCCGGTAAAGGTCCTTTACGAAATGAACGGGCTGGCGCCCAATGCATCGCTGCGTATCGGCCAGAAGATACTGTTGCCGGCCAATGCCGTCGACAAGGGCAAGGAAGAGCACGCCAGCGGCCCGGGCATGGTCAGGCTCGATCAGGCGCTCGCGGCCAAGCCCGCCGCTCCTGTGCCAGCTGCTCCCTCGGCGTCCGCCAAGCCGCCGGCGAAACCTGCCGTCGCGCCTCCCGCCACAACGACTACGACGACGACGACAACAACGACCAAGCCGGCCGTGGCGCCGCCGGGCACCAGGCCCGCCACCAGCACGACCACGACCACCACCACGACGGCCGCACCGGCAAAGCCAGCGACGTCGGGCGGTTTCCCGAGCAATGCGCAATTGACGCAAATGGGCAAGGGGCTGTTCACATGGCCGGTCAAGGGGCGGATCATTGTTCCGTTCGGCCAGCTGGCGCCCAATGTCCGCAACGACGGCATCAATATCGCCGCCGACGCCGGCACCGAGGTCCGGTCCGCCTCCGACGGTGTGGTCGTCTACCAGGGCGACCAGGTCAAGGAACTGGGCAACACGGTGTATATCAAGCATCCGAACGGATGGTACACCGGCTATTCCCACCTTTCGACCATGTCTGTGAAGAACAATGAAAAGGTCACAAAGGGCCAGGTCATCGGAAAGGTGGGCCAGAGCGGCGTCATCGACCGGCCGCAGCTGCACTTTGAAATCCGCTATACGCCATCCACAGACATTGCCCGTCCCGTCGATCCGACCCTTGTGCTGCCATAACTTATCGTTGCTAAGAGCGCGCCCGGCCCCGGAGGCCGGGCAAAGGCCGTGGATAAATACATTGACCTTTTTTAGCTTGCTCTTATGTATGGCACACATTTCAGGGCCGGGGGGCGCTTGAACGCGCGCGACAGCCTGGCCCGATAATAAGTTCTAAGGAGAACGCTCTTGTTCGCTACGCCCGCCTTCGCCCAGACCGCAGGGGCTGCTTCCGCACCCGGTGGTGATCTGTTGTCCATGCTCCCGATGCTCATCGGCTTTGTCGCCATCATGTATTTCTTCATGATCCGCCCGCAGGCCCAGCGCGCCAAGCAGCACAAGGCCATGCTTACGGCGCTCAAGCGCAACGACACGGTCGTTCTGTCGTCTGGCCTGATCGGCAAGGTGACGCGCATCGAGGACGCCGAAGTCATGCTGGAAATCGCCACGGGCGTGAATGTCCGCGTCGTCAAGGCGCTGATCACCGAGGTCCGCTCCAAGGGTGAGCCGGCGCCGGCCAACGATTCCAAGGCGGCCTAACACTGCCATTTACGGCTCTGGATTTCGTCCGGAGCCCTTTTTTGTATCCGGGTTGCTACGACCATGATGAATCTGTCGCGCTGGAAGGTTGGGCTTGTGCTCATCGCTACCCTTCTGGGCATTCTGTTTTCCCTGCCGAACCTTCTGTCCGCAGATCAGCGCGACAGTATCAAAAGCTTCCTGCCGTCGAAGACGCTTAACCTGGGTCTTGACCTCCAGGGCGGTTCCTATCTGCTGCTGGAAGTCAACACAACCAAGCTCATGCACGACAAGACGAACACGCTTACCGAAGATGTTCGGGCCAGGCTGCGTGAGGAAAACGTGTTGTTCAGCGGTCTGGCCGCCAAGGACACGAGTGTGACTGTTCGCATCAACAACGCCGCGGATGTGGACAAGGCGTACCGAACGCTTATGAAGCTTTCCACGCCCTTACCCAACAACCCGGGCGTACAGGATATTTCGATTCAGCGTGGCGCGGATCAGACCCTTACCCTGTCCCTGACCCAGGAAGGCATAAGGTCGACATCGGCCAGCGCCGTCGACACCTCCATCGAGGTCGTGCGCCGCCGTATCGACGAACTCGGCACGCGTGAACCGTCGATCGTCCGCCAGGGCACCAACCGCATCGTCGTCGAAGCGCCGGGCGAAAGCGATCCCGAACAGTTGAAGCGCGTTATCGGCCGGACAGCGCGTTTGACCTTCCAGATGGTCGATGAAAGCGTAACGCCACAGGACATTCAGGCCGGGCGCATTCCGCCGGGGTCGGAGCTCCTGCCTTATGAAGAGGGCGGCGGGGTCATCGTCGTGCGCAAACGCATCCTCGTGTCCGGCAACAACCTGACCAAGGCCAACGTCGGCACCGATCAATATCAAAAGCCAGCCATCGATTTCCGTTTTGACGGGGCCGGCGCCAAGGCGTTCGGCATCGCCACATCCCAGAACCAGGGCAAGCGATTTGCCATTATTCTGGATGGCAAGGTGGTCTCCGCGCCGAATATCAACGAGCCTATCATGACAGGAAGCGGGCAGATCAGCGGCAGCTTTACCATCCAAAGCGCGTCGGAACTGGTCAATATCCTGAACGGCGGCGCGCTTCCGGCGGAGCTGAACGTTATCCAGCAGCGGACAGTAGGGGCTGAACTGGGCAAGGACGCGGTTGATGCCGGCATGGTGTCGACGGTTATCGGCTTCCTGGTCATTGTCGCATTCATGTTCCTCGCTTACGGCTTCATCTTCGGCGGCGTTTCGATCGTTGCACTTCTGATCAACGTCATTCTGATCGTCGCCTGCATGACGATGTTCCAGGCGACCCTCACCCTGCCGGGGGTGGCGGGTCTGATCCTGACCCTCGCCGTGGCCGTCGACGCCAACGTCCTGATTTACGAACGTATCCGCGACGAAGAGCGAGCGGGGCATAAGCCTTTGGCGGCCCTGGACGTCGGCTTTTCGCGGGCGCTGGTGTCCATTCTCGATGCCAACATCACCTCGCTTATTGCCGCGCTCATCATGTTCGCCTTCGGCGCCGGACCTGTTAAGGGCTTTGCGTGGACGCTGGCGATCGGCGTGTTCACCTCGGTCTTCTCGGCCATCCTGGTCAGCCAGGTTCTTCTCGGTTGGTGGTAC
>CBIHPL010000451.1:0-3484 GCA_966212005.1 uncultured Asticcacaulis sp. | reverse complement strand
GCCATGGTCAGCGTCAAGGGCGACCTGCCCGGCCTGGCGCTTGGCCTGCTGGCCGGCAGCATGGGCTTTGAAAGTCTTGGCGCACTGATCAAGGCGCTGGGTCAGAAAGACAACATCGCCGCCGCCCATAGCCGTGTCGCCGCCCTCTACGACCAGGGCCCTGAGTCGCCGCCGACGGCGGAATCGTCCGGTCGTTTTATGTATCATGGCCGGGCGTTCAGGCTGGACGGCGCCCTGCGCCTGGGAATTGGTGGTCCTTCTGGCAGCGGAAAGACGACCCTGGCCGAGGCCCTGGTTGGACTGCGTGCAATCGAGGACTTTTATGGCGGCGCCGACACTTTCGCCATGTCCCCGCAGGACGCTGCCGTCCTGACCGGCACCTTGCGTCACAATCTTCTGATGGGCGATGTCGATTCAACGGATGCCGATCTCTGGCAGGCGCTGGACGACGCGGCTTTGGCCGACCGCGTCAGGTCCCTGCCGAAAACGCTCGACACCTGGATCGGCGACGCCGGGCTGGCGCTGTCGGGTGGAGAACGCAGGCGGCTGTCGCTCGCCCGCGCCTATCTGCGCAAGGCCCAGGTCCTTCTGCTCGACGAACCGACCGAGGGCCTCGATCCGGCTACCGAAGCCATTATCGTCGACAAGCTGGAACAGCGGCTTACGCGGACTGGTCAGGGCCTGATCCTGATCAGCCACCGCGCCGCGCCGCATCGGCTGGTGACGGAATGGCTGCTGACGGCCTGACAGGTTCATTCCGCCGCAATCCGGGCCAGCAACGGTGTCAGCAGCGCCGCACGCAATATCCGCAAAGCCGCTTCGTCGCCTTGCGACCGCCGCGCCGCCGCGACATCCAGGAATTCGATGTGCCCGAAGAGCGACTGAGCCAGATCGAGCGCCTCCAGTACGCGGATTGGAATCTCGCGATCCTGCGATCGGAAACAGAGGAGCGGCGTATGGCGCGTCTTCGGGTCCGACTTGGTCATGCGAATCACATCGAAAATGCGGGAATTGTTGAAATGTATGCTCAGCGCCAGCAGATCGGCTTCGCAGGCGCGGTCGATGGCCTCGTCACCGGTCGACACCGGCATCACGCCGGCGGCGCCTCGCAAAGCGTCGGATATCAATCGGGCGCCGTCCGGCGCATCTGCGACTAGCACGCGGTACTGTGTCATCATGGCGGCACTCAAACGCAGGCAATAGTCAATCCTGCCGGCGGCACTACCGCCGGCCGCGACAACCCATCCGTTTGCCACCTGAGACTCGGGAGGCTACCTTCCCCGGCATAAAAAATGGATTAGGATGTTACCCTGCATTGCATTTTGCCGCGATCACACCGTTACCTGAATCCACGCATCAGCGTGTTTCGCCTTGAGTGTGAAGTCCTCGACAGACCAACGAAGCGCACGGCCTACTGATCGGCCGGCGTGGTCGTGCCCGCCGTCCCGGTTGCCATGCCGTCTTCGGTTGCGCCGGTCGTGGCATCGGTGACCGTACCTGCGCCTGCGCCGTCCGTCACGGTTCTGCCTGCCAGGGGGGTGTCACCTGTCGTCGTGGATGCGCGGGGCGTTGCCGCCGCGGCCGGCGTATCGACGATACCACCGTCCGCCCGGGTTCCACCGGTCACAGGCTGGTCGGCCGGAACGACAGCCGGATCGGACGACTCGCCCTGGCTAACGACCGACGCGACGCTATAGACGATCGCGACGGCGGCGATAAGCGCCAGGACGATCCACAGCATACGCCAGTTCCGGCGCGGCGCCATATCGTCATGGACGTGATGTACAGTTGCCATGGTCGCAACCTCCATGTTTTCGCTGCGGAAGCCTTGCGCCTTTTCACATAAAGAATCTGGTTCATGCCCATGCCAGGAAACAAAGACGCAGCAAAAACCAGCAGCCATTGCGCTTTTTTTACACAGACTCTTCGCATAGGAAGCGACTCCTTACCGCATTCCGGATGAGGGTCCCGGCAAACGCAACCGCCGCCCCGGAGCCGGACATGACTATCGACCACGACACTCTTGAAGGTAAGCGCATTCTCGTCACCGGCGGGACAACCGGTATCGGCCGGGCCACGGTCGCCCTGCTGGTTCAGGAAGGCGCGCACGTCCTGACCTTCGGCCGCCATCAGCAGGAACTCGATGTCTCGCTGGACAATGCGCGCGGCAAGGCGGCGAAAGGCGGCAAGGTGCTGGGCCTGACGGCAGATGTCGCCACACGCGAAGGCGTTGAAACCGTCTTCAACGCTGTCGATGCGCAACTTGGCGGCATCGACATCCTGATCAACAACGCAGGCCTGGCCGCCGAAGGCCCGCAGGATATGGACGAGGACGCCTGGCGGTACGTCGTCGAAACCAATTTCGTCGGTTATCTGTCCTGCGCACGGGCGGCCATAAGGCGCATGGAAGGCAGGGGCGGACAACTGGTCTTCATCGGATCCGTCAGCGCCGATTTCAAATCGCCCGGCACCAGCACCTATGCCGCGACCAAGGCCGGCGTGAAAGTATTCGCCGAGACCCTGCGCAAGGAGGTACAGGAAAAAAACATCAAGGTGACCCTGATCGAACCCGGCTCCGTCGGCGCCGACATGCAGGAAAAAAGTCCCGAGGAACAGCGCGAAGCCATCGAAAAGATGGAAATGCTCTACGCTGAGGAACTGGCCGAAACCATCCTTTTCACCCTGACGCGTTCCGCACGCACCGACGTCGTCTCGATGCGCGTCGAGCCCCTCATGGAAAAAGCGCGGTAAAGGCCCTTCAGGCTCTCTGGATACGGATGGGCGCCGGCTCTTTCATCTCAGCCAGTTCGAAGCGGATCTCCTTAAGTCTGTAATCGATGGACACGCTGGCGAATTGCCTCAGGAAATCCATGCCGATCAATACGGCCGGTTCATTGTTCAGGCCGAAGGTATCGAAACTCGGCACATCGGCGATTACCAATGCGCCGCTGGTAAAGTGCAGGTTCTGCATGGCGATGTCCCGGATCGCGATGACTTCGCCCGTTATCTGGGTTCCGGTAATATCACGCAATATGGCCGGCCCCAGGACGGTCACGCCCTTGCGTCGTTTCCGCAGAGCCGCTTCCAGCGCAGGGTTGCCGACCGAAACTTCCGCGCCTGTGTCGATGAAGGCGGAGGCACGGACGTTGTCGACTCGGCAATTGGTGGCCCGCAGCCTTCCGTCGGAGCCGGATGTCCTGACGCGTGTAGCCGACATGCCATTGGCCTCGAAGCGGACCTTTGGCCGCTCAATCCGCAAGGTTTTGTCGAGGAAGTTGAAGGTGACGCGGCTGCTGCCGATGACGTCCAGTCCCAGGAAGCCATCAGCCTGCAGAAAGCTGCGCGGCAGGATGGGCAGTTTCAGATTGTCGTGGCGGAACGGTCCGACACTCAGTTCGGCAAGGGGCACCAGACGGGTCTGGATACGGCCCGTTACGCCCTCGACCGTCACCGGCGCTCCGGCCGGCAGGGCCCGTTCACTGGC
>CBIHPL010000450.1:0-3490 GCA_966212005.1 uncultured Asticcacaulis sp. | reverse complement strand
GACAGCTGGTTTTCGACCGGAATGCTGGTGCGCCCCATGAGAAGGGCGACCGAAAGGCCGGCAGTGAAGCTCGCCATCCACGCGACCACGCAGGGAAGCACCACGACAAGGCCGAGCGAGGCGATTCCGAGGCCGGCGGTGATCGAGGCGACCACCTGGCCCTTGGACACGCCATTGCAGCCGCACACTTCGGTGTCGTCAGGCCATGCTGCAACGGCGCTAGAGGGGTCCGTGCCGGCCAGTGCGCTGGTGACGGCTTGCCCGAAGATCAGGGTGTCGCGGATGTCGGCGACATTTTCGCCCTTCTTGATCAGGTCGAAATACCAGCCGCCGTCGGTGGCTTCACCGAACAGGACGGCACCGACGAGTTGGTTGTTCTTTATGACCACGCGTTTGTAGACGCCCCGGCCGGGATCGCGGAAGACGATGTCTTCGCAGCCTTCGCCGCCATTGAACTGGCCGGCGGAATACAGATCGACGCCAGAGACCTTGAGACGCGTCGCCAGTTCCGAACCGAGATAGGCAGCTCCGACGTTTTGTTCGGTCAGGACGTCGGCCAGTGTGCGGCACATGTCCCAGATGGGCGCGACCAGACCATAGCAGGCGCCGCGGTGCTGGACGCATTCGCCGACGGCAAAGATCGAAGGATCGGAGGTGCGCATCTGGTCGTCGACGACGATGCCGCGTTCGACCGCCAGGCCGGCCGACTTGGCGGGCTCGACGTGCGGACGGATGCCGACGGCCATGACCAGAAGGGAGGCCGGGATAATGCGGCCGTCCTTCAGCTTCAGGCCTTCGACGTGGGTCTCACCCAGGATGGCTTCGGACTGGGCGTTGAGGATCGAGTTGACGCCACGTTCCAGCAGGGCCTTTTCCAGCAGGCGGCCGGCGGCTTCGTCGAGCTGGCGCTCCATCAGGACGTCGACCAGGTGGATGACGGTGGCCTTCATGCCGCGCTTGGCCAGGCCGTACGCTGCTTCCAAACCAAGAAGGCCACCGCCGATAACGACAGCTTCACCGCCCTTTTCCGCGGCCTTTTGCATGGCGTCGACGTCATGCAGGTCGCGGAAGGCGACAACCCCCGAAAGGTCTGCGCCGGGCAGGGGCAGGCGAATGGGGTCGGAACCGAGGGTGAGGATCAGCTTGTCGTAAGCGATGGTCTGGCCGTCGTGCAGGACGACGTGCTTGGCGGCGCGATCGATCGACTGGACCCAGTAGCCGAAGTGCGTCTTGACGCCGTTGCTGTCGTACCATTCCTGCGAGTGGGTGACGATCTGCTCGAAGGTCTTTTCACCCGCCAGGACCGGCGACAGCTGGATGCGGTCGTAGGTGGCGCAGGCTTCGGCGCCGATGATGGATATCTCGAATTTCGAACCGTCGCGCTTGAGGATTTCTTCGACGATCCGTCCGCCGGCCATGCCGGCACCGACAACAACGATCTTTTCCTTGGTCATGACTGAAATCCCTTAAATCTTAACCTGGTTGGCGGAGAGGGCGCCCCAGGTCGTACGCCACTTCTTCTTGACGAAGGTCAGGCCACCCAGGGCGACAAGCGCCAGGACGGCGAAACCGATCAGGCCCGGCTGGTAGCTGCCGGTCGCCTGCTTGGAGAGCCCGAGCGAGGCCGCCAGATAGAAGCCGCCGACGCCACCGAACATGCCGACCAGACCTGTCATGACGCCCATTTCGCTGCGGAAGCGCTGGGGCACCAGTTGGAAGACGGCGCCGTTGCCCATGCCGAGCGAGCCCATGGCGATCAGCAGGATGAAAAGGGTGGCGTACACCGAGGGCATCTTGAAGCTGAGGAGGACAAGACCGGCGGCGGCGGCGCTGTACATGATCGAGAGGGTGCGGATGCCGCCGATACGGTCGGCAATGGTGCCGCCGACGGGACGCAGCATCGAGCCGGAGAAGACGCAGGCCGCGGTGAAGAAGCCGGCGATGACCGGAGACAAGCCATATTCCGCGTTGAAATAGATGTTGAGCGACGAGGACAGGCCGACGAAGCCGCCGAAAGTGACGCCGTAGAACAGCATGAACCACCACGCGTCGGCCTGCTTGAGGATGGTCAGGTACTGGCTGGTGGTCTTGGCCGGCGGCTGCTCGGGCGAATCCTTGGCCTGCCAGATATAGAAGGCGAGAACCAGGATCAGGGGGATGGCGGCCATACCGAAGACGCTCTGCCAGCCGAAGGCCTTGGCCAGGGACGGGGCGAACAGCGAGGCCAGAACCGTACCGGAATTGCCGGCGCCGGCGATGCCAAGCGCGATGCCCTGATACTTGGGCGGATACCAGCGCGAGGCCAGCGGCAGGGCGACGGCGAACGACGCGCCGGCGACACCCAGCACGACACCGAGCGCGATGACGGCGCCATAAGTTTCGATGTGGAAGGCCCAGGCCAGCAACAGGCCGGCGATGACGATGACCTGGCCGATGATGCCGGTCTTCTTGGGACCGATGTGGTCGACCAGGAAACCGTTGACGAGGCGGAGCAGGGCGCCCGAAAGGATGGGCACGGCGACCATCATGCCTTTTTCGGCAGGGGACAGGCCAAGGTCACCGGCGATCTGAACGCTCAGCGCGCCCAGCACCACCCAGACCATGAAGCTCAGATCAAAATACAGAAAGGCCGACAACAGGGTAGGGGCGTGTCCGGCCTTCAGAAACTCCTTCGAAATCATCTACATCCTCAACGGCAAAAAAAAACGCCCCAAGCTGCTCCGCACCGTTGCCGGGTACGAAAAGCCTGGGACGTCATTGTCCTGTGTAATGATCCGCTTCGCCGACTCTGGCGCCGCTGGATCCGTTTGCCGTGATCGCCTTTGACCACGTTGATGTCAGGGTGATGCCGAACCGCCTTTTCGTCAATGCAACGGGTTGCGTGAGATGTGAATTGCTGCTCCGCACAAAAGTGGCGTAGCAAAAATGTCACGAAACCTGCCCCGGACACCATTTTTGGAAGGGTTAATGCGGTTTCACGGAAAAAGTCGAAATGGTTTCAAATGAAATAATATGGTTCCGCTCACGCTTTTCCCCAATCCAGGCAAGCAAACGGTTCGCATTTGCAAAATAGACTGACCCTCTCCTTCCGAAGCGAGGAGAGGGCCGTATGGGTTACGCCGGCACCGGGGCCGCCATGTCGTGGGCCTGCAGAAAGCTGACGATCTCGGCGCGGCAGCGCACAAATTCGGGATCGTTGAATGCCGTTACCCGGTTGCGCGGACGCGGGCAGCGGACGTCGACGATCTTGCCGATGGTCGCCTTCGGTCCGTTGGTCATCATCACCACCCGGTCAGCCAGAAGCACGGCTTCATCGACGTCGTGGGTGATCATCAGCACCGTCGCCTTGATTCGCGAATGCAGCGCCATGACGGTGTCCTGAAGGTGGCCGCGCGTCAGGGCGTCAAGGGCGCCGAATGGCTCATCGAGAAGCAGAACCTTGGGCTCCATGGCCAGCGCCCGGGCGATGCCGACGCGCTGCTTCATGCCG
>CBIHPL010000449.1:0-3505 GCA_966212005.1 uncultured Asticcacaulis sp. | reverse complement strand
TGGCGAAATGGGACGCTTTCCTCGGCACGCTTGGCGCTGGTCATGCCGCCCACGAAGAGACCGTCTTCGACGATTGGCGGTTGGCCGCGCGCGAGGTGATGAACCCGGACAGCAAGGCGCAGAAGCTGGTGCGCATCGATCTGCAGCCAGTCGAAGCTCCAGCCGTCTGGCAGGCCGGAGATCTGGTCGAGATCGTCACGCCCAAAGGGCATCGCCGCGATTACTCGATCGCCTCCCTGCCGGACGAAGGTCACGTCCGCCTGCTGGTCCGGCAAAAGACCGATGGCGACGGTTCGCGTCTTCTGACCGAGACCCTCCGGCCCGGCGAGATGCTGAAGCTGCGCATCAAGACGCATGAGAACTTTCATCTGCCCGAAGGGGGTGGGCCGGTGCTGCTCATCGGCGCCGGATCGGGTCTCGCGGGTCTGCGCGCGCACCTCGTGACGGCGATCGCGGCCGGGCGCGAATGCTGGATGATCTATGGCGAGCGCAATCCGGTCACCGACGGCGGAGCCTGCGACGAACTGATTCTTTGGCAGGACAATGGGCAGCTGGCGCGGCTCGACCTGGCATTTTCGTCCGTTACCGATGGGCAGGGGCGCTATGTTCAGGATGCTCTGGTCGGCCGGACAAAAGAGCTCAGGGAGTGGTTGACCGCGGACGGCTCGGTCCTTGTCTGTGGCGGACTGGACATGGGCCGGGCGGTGGACGCCGCCCTGCGCAAGCACCTTGGCAACGACTGGGTCGAGGACGCCATAGCAAACGGCCGCTATCGTCGCGACCTGTATTGACATCTACGCCAGACGGGTGGGCAGGAAATCCACTTGTACGATTTTTCCCTTGGACAATCCGTCCAATATGCGACAGCTTGCATGCGATAGCTTCACAAGGCGGGTGTAATCGATTACACCTGCCCCACAGGCGCCCTCCGGACCAGGTTACAAAAAGAGCCGGGGTACAAAAGATTGAAAACACAGGGGTACACACATGAGTAGCGCATCTGCCGCCGCATCGTCCCACGATACAGGCACCAAAGGAAATGGCCCGCTGTTCGCCGCTTCCTTCGCCGCCATCGCCGCCACCTCGTTCTGCTTCATCCTGCGCGCGCTGGTCGTCGACACCTGGGGCGTCGCCTTCGCCCTGACCGAAACGCAAAAGGGCGAACTCCTGGGGGTCGGCCTGTGGCCGTTCGCCATCTCTATCGTCCTGATCTCGCTGTTTATCGACAAGATCGGTTTCAAGGCGACCTTCTGGTTCGCGGCCCTGTGCCACCTGGGCGGTCTCGCGCTTCTGCTGACGGCGAATGGCTACTGGGCGCTCTACGCCGGCACCTTCGTCATGGCACTGGGCAACGGCGCGGTCGAAGCCGCCGCCAACCCCTTGATCGCCACCATCTATAATCACGACAAGCCGAAGTGGCTCAACCGCCTGCACGCCGCGTGGCCGGGCGGCATGATCCTCGGCGGCCTGCTGGCCATGGGCCTTGACCACTTTACCCCCGGCGTCGGCTGGCAGGTCAAGGTCGGCCTGATGATCGTGCCGGTCCTGACCTATACCTTCCTGCTGCTGGGCAGTAAGTTTCCGGTGTCCGAACGCGTCGCTTCGGGCGTGTCGTATCGCACCATGCTGGGCGAAGCCGGCTTCATCAGCGCCTTCATCCTGGGCGCCCTGATCATGCTGGAAGTGGGCCGCGTCTTCGCGCTCGATCCAATGGTCAGCTGGGGCGGCGCCGTCGCTTTGGCTGTGATCTATGCCATCTTCGCGCGCTCGCCGGGACGCCCGCTCTATATCCTGCTGGTCCTGCTGATGATGCCGCTGGCCGTCACCGAACTGGCGACCGACAGCTGGATTTCGTCGCTGATGGCGCCGGAAATGGAAAATATCGGCCTCGCCGGCGGCTGGGTTCTGATCTACACATCGCTGCTGGTGTTCGTGATCCGTATCTTCGCGGGTTCGCTGATCGAAAAGTTCAAGCCTCTGGGCGTCCTGGCCATGGCTTGCGCCCTGTCGGCCGGCGGCCTGTTCCTGATGTCGGATGCAACTGGCGGGGTCATTCTGGCGGCTGCGACGCTGTACGGTATCGGCAAGAGCTTCTTCTGGGGCACGACGCTTGCCGTCGCCTCGGAACAGTTCCCGAAAGGCGGCGCGGTCACCATCAACATGCTGGGCGGCGGCGGTATGCTTGCGGCCGGTATCCTGGGTTCGGTGCTGCTGGGCGCGGCCCAGGACCATTCGACCCGTGAAGGCCTGATGGCGCATGACACGGCCAACAAGACCAGCCTGACGCAGCAATATCTCAGCCAGCCCAAGGTCAGCATCTTCGGCACCTACCAGGCGCTGGACGAGGCCAAGGTCGCGGCGGCGCCTGAAGCCGACAAGGTCGTACTGGACGGCCTGGCGGCCGGCGCCAAGAAGGACGCGCTCAAGGAAGTGTCGCTGATCCCGGTCGTGACCGGCATCGTCTTCCTGCTGCTAATCTTCTGGTTCCGCAGCCGTGGCGGCTACAAACCGGTGATTCTAGGGCGTAGCGAAGGCGAACATATCGATGGCTAAGACTAACGGCCCTCTTCGTCTGGCAATGGTTGGCGGTGGACCGGGCGCCTTTATCGGCCCGGTTCACCTCAAGGCTACCGGCATGGACCGGCGTTATGCATTGGTCGCCGGCGCCTTCAGCCGCGATCCGGCAAAGAACGCTGCGGCGGGTGAGGGCTATAACCTCCCGGCCGACCGCGTTCATGCCGACTGGCGCGACCTGCTGGCGAAGGAAAAAGACAATGTCGACGTCGTTTGCGTCGTGACGCCGAACGACACGCACTTCCCGATCAGCAAGGCGGCACTGGAAGCCGGCTTCGCCGTGATGTGTGACAAGCCGGCGACGCTCAATCTCGACGAAGCCCTGGCTCTGCGTGACGTCGTTCGCAAGACGGGCGGCAACTATGGCCTGACCTACACCTATAGCGGCTATCCGCTGGTGCGTGAGGCCAAGGCGCTGGTCGCCGCGGGCAAGCTCGGCAAGGTCCGCAAGATCGTCGTCGAGTATCCGCAGGGCTGGTTGTCACAGGATGTCCATTCGAAACAGGCTGACTGGCGCGTCGATCCGAAACAGGCCGGCCTGGGCGGCTGCATCGGCGATATCGGTGTCCACGCCTTCCATCTGGCCGAGTTCATAACGGGTCTTCGCGTCACCGAACTGTGCGCCGACCTCGGCAAGGTCGTGCCGGGGCGCATGCTCGATGACGATTGCGATATCCTGCTGCGTTTTAATAACGGCGCCCGCGGCGCGCTGATCGTCGTCACGCGCGGCCTGTCGCTGTGGCTGGGTGCCGTGCCGGAGCTCGCGGCGGAGCGGGGCCGGACGGTGCTGCTCTCGCGCAACCCTCAACGGGTCAGCATCTCGCCGGGCAACCTGCCCGGCGGCGGTTACGAGCGCGTGCTCGCGGCCATCGGATCCGCCCGCACGCACACGTAGCCCGGTGCACGTCCGCTCGCCGGACTCAGGCCTTCT
>CBIHPL010000448.1:0-3518 GCA_966212005.1 uncultured Asticcacaulis sp. | reverse complement strand
GCAGTTGCCAGTCTATCGGCACCCGCCATTTGGCTTAAAGAAAGGGGTTCGCCTGGTAAAACGGCCGGCTGCCGAGAAAGCCGTTGTGCGCGGATAGTGGTGACGGGTGGGCCGACCGGATGACGAGATGCCGGGACGTATCGACAAAGGCCGCCTTTTTCTGGGCATAGGCGCCCCAGAGAATGAAGACCACCGGGTGCGGCTGCTCATTGACGGCACGGATGACCGCGTCGGTAAAGAGCTCCCATCCCTTGCCCTGGTGGGCTGCCGCCTGCCCCATCTCTACTGTCAGGACGGCATTGAGAAGCAGGACGCCCTGGCGGGCCCAGTGTTCCAGAAATCCGTGCCGCGCCGGCGCAATGCCGAGATCGGCCTGCAGTTCCTTGTAGATGTTGACCAGCGACGGTGGAATGCGCACGCCGGGCCTTACCGAAAAGGACAGGCCGTGCGCCTGGCCTTCGCCATGATAGGGATCCTGACCGATGATGACGACGCGGACCTTGTCCAGCGGCGTCAGGTCGAGCGCGCGAAAATATTCGCTGCCTTTGGGAAAGACATGCGCGCCGTGCGCCTTGCGATCCTGGAGAAACGCCTTGAGCCTGGCCATATAGGGCTTGCTGAACTCTTCGTTCAGCGCGGCCTTCCAGCCGGGTTCGAGCTTAACCCCCGGCGTTTCCGCTTCAAGCGTCTGCGCGGCTTCGGTCATGGCCTTGGTCCTTTGCAAGCCGTCCTACATATGTCCGCACGTTCGCAGTGACTCTGATATGGCGTCAAGACGCTTTCACTTGACGCATGCGCCGGTCGACCGGCCCGTCATCGACATCGAGCTTTCAAGGCCGCTCCGGCGCGCGGTCACCGTGCCGGTAAAGGCTTTGCGGTCATCTGAAAAAACGAGACTGCCCTCCCCCTCGGCGCCTCCGCAGGTTCCCGTCCAGTGCAGTTTGTTTCCTTCGATCTGAAAATCGCGCGCCGTGCACTTCAGCCCTCCCAGTTCCGCCGGCGGACGATTGAGATCGGCATCGCTGATGCAGACCGTCGCGGTTGAGGTCGCGGACGGCAGGTCGCCTATGCGCGTAACCGATGTGATCTCCCACATCTGTGCCGGGTCGGGTTTGCCCCCCGGCGGCGCGGGAGGCACGTTCATTGGCTCGACCGGCTTGTCGACCGCGGGCGGTGGTGTCGGCACCATCGGATCGGGCGTCGGTGTCTGCCGGGCCAGGACGGGGGCCGCCAGCAGCAGAACCGCCAAGCCGCCGCCGAAAAGCAGGTGATGACGAACGGACGACATGATGACTCTCCGGACAGTGACATCAGAGCGTTAGACGATGGCGCATAAGCAGACAATGAGTGCCTGGAGCATCAAGATTACAAAACCATCAAGGCGAAATGCCGGAAATCAATCATTGACAAATTCCCCTGTACGGGGAAATCAACTATTGATAATGCGCTCTTTCGGCTTCCCGCTCGGCCTTCCACGTCTTCAGCAAAGCCGCGCGCCGCTTGGGGTAGCGCTTATCGAGCGGCTGCCAGCTCTGGACGCGGTCGGCACGGAAATGGCGGAAACTGTTGCGCAGTTCGCACCAGACGATCAGCAGACGGACGTGATCGAAAAACCCAAGGGCGATCGGCCAGACAATGCGATTGGTCTCTACACCCTTGAGGTCGAGATAGGCCATTTCGACGCAGGTTTCGCGCCGTATGGCTTCACGCATATCGCCCAGGTCGACCATCGGTTTTTCCATGGGCGGCCATGAAGGGGCAACCAGGAGGCCGGTCGATTCCAGTCCTTCGCTGACGTCCTTGGGCAGGACAGCCGAAATCTTCGTCAGGGCGTTTTGCGCGGCTTCCGCTAGGCGGGTATCGGCGCGGTCCACCACCCAGCGCGTGCCCAGGACCAGGGCTTCCAGTTCCTCCTGACTGAACATCAGCGGCGGCAGCATATAGCCCGGACGCAGAACATAGCCTACCCCTGGCTCACCCTCGATATGCGCACCTTGCGCCTGAAGCGCTGCAATATCGCGGTAGAGGGTTCTGAGCGAAATATCGAGTTCCTGGGCGAGGTCGGCGCCGGCCACCGGATACCGGTGGCGGCGAAGCAGCTGCAGCAGGTCAAGCAGACGTGTGGCGCGGGACATGGGTGTCTCATAAGCGACGGTGCGATCGAAGGGACCGCGGCCGGGTTTGGATGGGGACGCTTACTGAAACGCTTACTCGTGATCCGCATATTGGCCGACCATAGTGACAAATTATGGCAGCATGTTTTACTCCATTGCAAGCGCTTGACTTTCACATATCGTTGATACATACCATTTGGTATGAATGTTTCCCTGTCACGAAAAAACCCTGCCCTAACGCGCGAGCGCCTGCTGGCCGCCGCGTTTTCGGAAATCTATACAACGGGTTATCAGGGAAGCGACCTGAACAGCATCCTGGGTCGCGCCGGCGTGACCAAGGGCGCGCTCTATCATCACTTCGACAGCAAGGAGGCCCTCGGCCATGCCGTCATCGACCAGTTCATTGCAAAAATCACCACTGACAAATGGTTGGCGCCACTGGACGATATCGACGATCCTATCGACGCGCTGATCAGTATTGTCGAAGGGACGTCGTTCAGCGATGAAGCCGTTGCCGGCGGCTGCCCGCTCAATAATCTGGCGCAGGAAATGTCCCCGGTCGACGACGTTTTCCGGGGAAAACTCAACCGGCTGTTCAGCGAATGGATCGGCGGCGTTGCCGACGCCCTGCGGCTGGGCCAGGCAAATGGCAAGGTGCGCCGCGATGTCGATGCGCGCGAAGCCGCCATGTTCATGGTGGCGGCCTACGAGGGTTTCATTTCGCTTGCCAAGACGGCCCAGGACCCCGCCATTCTACGTGCCGGCGTCAGGCAGGTTGTTGTTTATCTGGACGGTTTACGCCCGTAATAACCGAGGATCGCCATGGATACCGCTGCCCAGCTCGCTTTTCCCAGGGTCGTGTCGCGCGAAGACTGGCTGACGGCCCGCCGCGCACTGCTGGAAAAAGAGAAAGAGCTGTTGCGTAAGATGGACGCCCTGGCGGAGGAACGGCGTACCCTGCCCTGGGTCAGGGTCGACAAGCTCTATCTCTTTGACACACCGGACGGGCCGCGTACGCTGGCCGACCTGTTCGAAGGCCGCAGTCAGCTTATCATCCAGCACTTCATGTTCGCCCCCGAATGGGACGAAGGCTGCGTCGGCTGTTCATTTGGCGCCGACCACATGCACGGCATCTGGGTTCATCTGCACAACCACGACGTCAAGTTCACGGTCGTGGCCCGGGCGCCGCTCTATAAGATCGAAGCGTTCAAGGCGCGCATGGGCTGGGGGTTCGACTGGGTGTCGTCCCTCGGCAGTGACTTCAACTATGACTACCAGGTTTCCTTCACCGAAGCGCAGAAGGCGGCGGGCCGCGTCGTCTACAATTTCCACGAGGACGCCTATGCGTGCGACGACTTGCCTGGCATCTCAGTCTTCGTGAAGGGCGCTGACGGGGCGGTCTAT
>CBIHPL010000447.1:0-3522 GCA_966212005.1 uncultured Asticcacaulis sp. | reverse complement strand
TGGTGCACAACCAGCTTGTGTCGCTCGACGAGCTTTGGGGCCGCTTTACCGGAGAGTTGCGTGAGCGGCTCTTTGATGCGGGCGGCGCCCAGGCGCGGTTTGTCCTGCTGGAACGTCTTTTGACTGCGCGCATCGACCGCTCGACCAAGTTCGAAAAGATCGCCCCGGCGCTCCAGGCGCTGCAACTCGGCCACGCCTTGACGGAGGGGGAGCAGGTCCTGGCCATGCCCGATTTCACGCCCAAGCACGTGATCTCCCTGTTCAACGCCGTGGTCGGCGTCCCGCCCAAACGGCTGGCGCGCCTCCATCGCCTTCAGGAGGTCATCGACGTCATCGACGGGGTGCGTCCCATGCGCTGGACGGCGGTGGCGCAGGACTTCCTGTTTTCCGACCAGGCGCATTTCAATAAGGAATTCAAGGCGTTCACCGGTCACACTCCCGGCGACTACCTGAACCGGCGCAAACGCGTGGTCAGCGAGGCTCCGGAACACGCGGCCTATACCCGCCTGCTGCCATTGGGGTAGTGGGGCTGTCCGCAGGCTGTGTTTCGCCTCCCGTTCGGGCGGGCCGCCAATGCCAGGGGGCAGGGACAGTCGCCCCGAAACGGCGCAGCCGGTTCTCGCCTCAAATGATGTCGCGTCACGGTATTTATTCCGGCCCTCGCGCGATCGATCCACTGAGAGTCAAAAAATTAATAAACACCCTTAAAAATTGATCAACCTTGTTGCGAAAAGTACGTTGGTGTGCAATCGTCGTGCAAAGTGGTGTGAAATAATTGTGCCTTATTTAAAAAGAGATACAGGGGTCTCTGGCACCGCAATAGTCTCTAGCTATGCGGGAATTCTCTGAAAAGTTGCGTAGATTGAAAACGTTAACAGCGCAGATACCGCGCTGGGAGTTGGAACGACCTGCGTACGCCTTCCTCACGTCCTGCCTGTGCAGGCGACGGCCTGACATTTGGAACCGACAAACACCTGGAGATAACCATGCAGCATTGCCGTTGCGCGAATTGCTTCGTGCCGCCTCAAATCCTGAAGAAGCTTGCCGACAGCGCGAACCCGGACCTAAGGCAATTGGCGGTCAGCAGTCTGGCGCAGAGCGAGCGCTTGCGCGGCCAGCGTGTCGCGCGCGCGCTGATGGCCGGCGCTATCGGGGCTGCCGGCGACGGCCGCCGTTCGGTCTTCGATTGCGAAGGCAGCGAAAACCTGATGGAGGCCCGCCTGGTGCGTGTCGAAGGCCAGGGCGACACGGCTGACGCGTCCGTCAACCGCGCCTATGACGGACTGGGTGCAACGCGCGACTTTTACGCCGAGGTCTTCGAGCGCGACTCGATTGACGACAATGGCATGCGGCTCAACGCCTACGTCCATCGCGGCTATCGTTACATGAACGCCTTCTGGGATGGCCAGCAGATGGTTTTTGGCGATGGCGACGGCGAGATGTTCGACGACTTCACGAAGTCGCTGGATGTCGTGGCGCACGAACTGACTCACGGCGTGACGGAGTTTTCGGCCGGCCTGATCTATCACAATCAGTCCGGGGCATTGAACGAGTCAATGTCGGACGTGTTCGGTGTCATGGTCAAGCAATGGGCGCTGAAGCAGACGGTTGAAGACGCCGACTGGCTTGTCGGTGCCGACATCTTCACGCCGGGAATTGGCATGGACGCGCTGCGTTCGCTCAAGGCACCGGGCGAGGCCTATGATCATCCCGAGTTTGGTCGCGATCCGCAACCAGCGCACATGAGCAGATATGTCCGGCTGCGCGACACCTATGACGAAGACTGGGGCGGGGTGCACATCAATTCCGGGATTCCCAATCATGCCTTCTATCAGGCGGCCATCGCAATCGGCGGCCATTCCTGGGACGTCACCGGACAGATCTGGTACGAAGCCCTGCTGGCGTCCAGCCCGACCACGGATTTCCAGGCGTTTGCCGACACAACCTATGAAAAGGCCGGCCGGCACGGTCACATCGAACAGGAGGCGGTAGGGGAGGCGTGGCGCATGGTTGGCATCCGCGTCACGCGCCCGGTCCAGACGCGGTCCGCGCCGCGCCGCTTCCGGCCGCCGGTCATGGCCGCTTCGACCGCACCGCACGACCTGGCCAGTCTTTCCCAGCAAGTCGACGGCCTTTCGAAGCAGGTTGCCGGTCTTGTCGAGATGTTGCGGCCGCAAGCCGGCAAACGTGCCGTCGAGAAGGCGTGACGGTGAAGATCACCGCGCAGAACCATGGGGGACTAGGCGCATTCGCGCTGGTCCCCTTTACGCGATCGCTGGACGTCGACGCCTTGCCGGGGAACGCCCAGGCGGAGGCGCGTGCCTTGGTCGACGCGGCGCGCCTGGGCGGCGGCACACCTCCCGTGGAAGCGCACCCTGACGGAATGGTGCGCCGCCTGGTCATCGAAGACGGCGATGTTTCCCACACCATCTTCGCGCCTGACAGCGGCGCCGACCCGGCCTTTATCGCCCTCTGGAACTGGGTGCAGCAGCACAGGGGCTGATGGCCAAGCCACATTGAAATCTACACGGAGATATTATTCGTTGTCTGACCTGCACGAGGGCCTGTCCCACTCCAGCGGCAAGCTAAGAACCCTGATGATTATCCTGGCCTGCGGCATCGTTGCCGGTTTTATGGCCGTTTGGGCGGCGCATACGGCAATATCGGTATTGGCGCTCGTCGGACTCAGCGTCCTGGTCTTCCTGGCGGCCTTCGCATCCGGCGCCTTTTTTGGTTTTCTCTTCGGCGTGCCACAGGTCTTGTCCGGCGAAGGCCAGTCCGACGGTGGGGCAGCGAAGCTTCCCTCAGGGGCGCCAACGCCCGAAACGCCGCTGTCTGCCGGGCTTACCCAGGCTGCGGCGCCATCCCTGGCAACGACGCGCCTGCTCAGGTCGAACACCAATCTGGAAAAGATATCCAACTGGCTAACTACCCTGATTGTCGGGGCGACGCTCACGCAGCTGAGCAGCCTGGACGAGTATCTTTCCAAATTCAGGGACTTCCTTGGCACTTATGGCGCGGTCGCTAACGGAAACACCGTCAGTGCCGGTCTTCTGCCTGCTGTAGGACCGATCATTCTGATTTTCGGCGCCGTCACCGGGTTTCTCTTCATGTATCTCAATACCCGGCTCGTACTCGTTCTTCTGTTCAATGCCATCGAACGTCTCCTGGACGGCCAGTTGCCCAGCGCCACGACGCGCGCCATCAGCCACACGGTCAAGAATACGACCCGGCTGGGCAGTTTCCGCAAGACGGCGTTCGGAGCCAAGCCGCGGACGACGATCGACGATGCTTTGGCTCTGATGCTTGACCTGCTTTACAGGGATGCGCCGGGGGAGGTCGTCGAAATCGGTGCCACCTTGTCGAACAGCGCGGCGACGGCGCGTGCCGACTACTGGTTTTATCTTGCCGCGGCTTTGGGCCAGCTCATGAAGAAGGCAAAAAGGGACACACCGGAGTGGAACGACGCCCGCGACAACGCGCTGGACTGCGCCCAACGCGCCGTCGCGATTGCTCCGCTCT
>CBIHPL010000446.1:0-3524 GCA_966212005.1 uncultured Asticcacaulis sp. | reverse complement strand
GTTTCAAAAGCGTCGACTTGCCGGCGCCGTTAGCGCCAAGGACGCACCAGCGCTCCTTGCGGCGGACCAGGAAGTCGAGGTCCTGATAGATCGAATGGCTGCCATACGCTTTATGCACGCCCTTCAGGTTCAGCACGTCTTCGCCCGAACGCGGCGGCGAACGGAATTCGAACTCGACCGATTGGCGGCGGCGCGGCGCCTCGACCTTTTCGATCTTGTCGAGCTTCTTGACCCGACTCTGGACCTGGGCGGCGTGGCTGGCGCGCGCCTTGAAGCGTTCGATGAACTTGATTTCCTTGGCCAGCATGGCCTGCTGGCGTTCGTACTGCGCCTGGCGCTGCTTTTCGGTCAGCGCCCGTTGCTGGTCGTAGAAGTCCAGATCGCCCGAATAGGTGATCAGCGTGCCGCCATCGATTTCCACCACCTTGCCGATGATCCGGTTGAGAAACGCCCGGTCGTGCGACGTCATCAGAAGCGCGCCGTCGTAGTCCTTCAGGAAGCCTTCCAGCCAGATCAGGCTCTCTAAGTCCAGGTGGTTCGACGGTTCGTCGAGCAGCATGCCATCGGGTCGCATCAACAGGATGCGGGCAAGGGCCACGCGCATCTTCCAGCCGCCGGACAGCAGGCCGACATCGCCTTCCATGCGTTCCTGGCTGAAGCTCAAACCCGCCAGCACCTCACGCGCCCGGGCGTCGAGCGCATAGCCGTCCAGTTCCTCGAACCGCGCCTGGACATCGCCATAGCGCTCGATAATGGCGTCGAGTTGATCGGCCTGGTCAGGATCGACCATGGCGGCCTCAAGCTTAGCCATCTCGGTCGCCAGCGCGCTGACCGGACCGACCCCATCCATCACGGCCGCGACCGCACTCTGGCCCGACATTTCGCCGACCTCCTGGCTGAAATAGCCGATCGTCATGCCGGGATCGATGCCGACAACGCCGTCGTCCGGCTGTTCCTGGCCGGTGATCATGCGGAACAGGGTCGTCTTGCCGGCACCGTTTGGCCCGACCAGCCCGACCTTCTCACCCTTCTGGATGGTCATCGAGGCGTCGATGAACAGGATCTGATGGCCGTTCTGTTTGCTGATATTGTCGAGGCGGATCATGAGGTCACTTGCGGGTCAAAAAACGGACGCCACCCCCGAAAAGGATGGCGTCAAAACTGAACATTTAAACGGCTGGCCAGGCTGAAATCGTGAGATTTGAGTCGAGTGGCAGGAAGCGAGCGCCGCAGGTACTAGAGGTACCTGCAAGCGAAGCTGACGCACCAATCGGCCAAAGACCGCGATTTCACTCCCACTCGATGGTGCCGGGAGGTTTGGACGTCACGTCATAGACAACTCTGTTTACGCCGCGAACCTCGTTGACGATGCGTGTCGCACAGCGCCCCAGCACCGGCCACGGGAACTCGTAGAAGTCCGCCGTCATGCCGTCGCTCGACGTCACGGCACGCAGGGCCAGCACGTCTTCATAGGTGCGGGCATCGCCCATGACACCGACCGTCTTGACCGGCAGCAGCACGGCGAAGGCCTGCCAGATCTGGTCGTAGAGGCCGGCCTTGCGGATTTCCTCGAGATAGATAGCGTCGGCGTCCTGAAGCGTCTTGACCTTCTCCGGCGTGACTTCACCGGGAATGCGGATGGCCAAGCCCGGTCCGGGGAACGGATGGCGGCCGACAAAGGCGGCATCGAGGCCCAGTTCGCGGCCGAGCGCACGGACCTCGTCCTTGAACAGTTCGCGCAGAGGTTCGACGAGTTTCAGCTTCATATAGTCGGGCAGGCCGCCGACATTGTGGTGCGACTTGATGACCGCCGACGGGCCGCCCGACGGCGACACGCTTTCGACCACGTCCGGATAGAGGGTGCCCTGGGCCAGGAATTCGGCGCCTTCGATCTTGGCGGCTTCGGCGTCGAAGACGTCGATGAACAGCTTGCCGATCGTCTTGCGCTTGGTTTCTGGATCGGCCACGCCTTTCAATGCACCAAGGAAAAGCTCTTGCGCCTGAACGTGTATCAGCGGAATGTTATAGTGATCTCTGAACAGGGAGACGACCTGCTGGCCCTCGTTCTTGCGCAGCAGGCCGGTGTCGACGAAGACGCAGGTCAGCTGTTCGCCGATTGCTTCGTGGATCAGGACGGCGGCGACTGAGGAATCGACCCCGCCCGACAGGCCGCAGATCACCTTGCCCGTGCCTACCTGCGCCTTGATCTTGGCGATCATTTCCTGGCGGAACGAGGCCATCGACCAGTCGCCGGTAAAGCCGGCGATTTCGAACAGGAAGTTGCGGATCATGTCGGTGCCGCGCGCGGTGTGCACGACTTCCGGGTGGAACTGGACGGCGTAGAACCTGCGCGCCTCGTCGGCGATGGCGGCATAGGGTGCGCCTTCGGAGACGGCGATAACCTCGAAGCCTTCGGGAATCGCGGTGACGCGGTCGCCGTGGCTCATCCAGACGGTCTCGTTGCGGTCAAGCCCCTTGAAGATCGGGCTGTCCTTCACGACCTCGATTTCGGCGCGGCCGAACTCGCGATGATGACCAGCCTCCACCTTGCCGCCCAGGAGGTCACACATCAGCTGTTCGCCATAACATATTCCGAACACTGGCAAATTCATCTCAAAGAGCTTAGCATCGATGCGCGGCCCTTCTTCGATGACGCTGTGCGGCGAGCCCGACAGGATGACCGCCTTTGGGCGCAGGCTGTCGATCGCGTCACCGGCCTTGGTGAAGGGATGAATCTCGCAATAGACACCGCATTCGCGCACCCGACGCGCGATCAGCTGCGTGACCTGGGAACCGAAGTCGACGATCAGTAGGGTTTCGTGGGGCTTTACACTCACGTAATTTGCGTCCTCGTATAGGCGGCGATGAAGAAGCCGTCGGTTTGCGTGGTATGCGGGGTCAGGCGCAGCCTGTGGCCCGTTTTGGCGTGTTTCACAAGGCCCGCCGCGCCTTTTGTATCGATGAAAGTACCTTTGACCGCGTCGATCAGGTCATGGATCGGCAGGGCGTCGAAGCTGGGATTGGCGGCTTCGAACGCGTCGGCCGTCGCCGCGTTTTCGTCGTCCAGCACCGAGCAGGTGACGTAGACCAGCCGACCGCCGGGCTTTACGCACAGGGCGGCGCGGTTGAGGATATGGGTCTGCAGGCTATGGAGGCGCTCAACCTCGCCCTCATTCAGGCGATGCGCCTCTTCCGGATGGCGGCGCCAAGTGCCCGAGCCCGAACACGGCGCATCGACCAGAACAAGGTCAGCGCCCTTCAGGATCTCAAGCTGCGCCTCGTCTTCCGGATCGAAGAAATGGATCAGGTGGGCATTGGCGCCGGCGCGTTGCAGGCGCGGCTCAATGGCCTTCAGGCGCTTTTCGACGACGTCGCACGCATAGACCTCGCCGATGCCTGCCATCATCTGCGCCAGGGCCAGCGTCTTGCCGCCCCCGCCGGCGCAGAAGTCGACCACCTTGGGCGCGCCGGGCAGCAGGCCAGCGCCAGCGATAAAGGCTGCCAGTTGCGAGCCCTCGTCCTGG
>CBIHPL010000445.1:0-3531 GCA_966212005.1 uncultured Asticcacaulis sp. | reverse complement strand
CCCAACACCGCGGCCTCGACCGAGGAGGAAGGTGAGCCCGAGGAGCCGAAGGATCTCGGTGGCAACATCGACCTGAAGCAGCTCGGCCTCAGCGTGAAGCCGGGGCCCGGCAAGGACGGCGGCGTCATCATCCATGAAGGCGGCACCGCGCGCATGGGAGCCGATCCCAAAACCTCGGTGCTCGACAGCTACAATCAATGCTGGGACGTGCCGAACCTGCTGGTTACAGATGGCGCCATGCTGGCGTCCAACCCGCACAAGAACCCGACCCTGACCATCATGGCCCTGGCCTGGCGCGCCAGTGAGAACCTGGCCGCCAAACTGAAGGGAGGGGCTTTCGCATGACTGTGCCCCTCAATCCGACACGCCGGCGCAGCCTGCAATGGATGTTCGCAGGCCTGGCCGCCATACCGGCCCTGCCGCAGATTGCCCTGGCCGCCGATGGCGTCATGGGCGGGCTCGATCCCAAGGTCGCCTGGCCCGACGTGGCGCTGCCCGTCAACGCCTCCGTCGGCTATGGTTCGGATCCGAACATGGTGGAGCCGTCCGTGCCGTGGCCCCTGATCCTCGGCGCACGGCGCAAGGCGGTGCTGAACCTGATCGGCGACGTCGTCCTGCCGCGCGAAGGCGACGATCCGGGCGCCGGCGAGCTGATGATCGCCGATTTCATCGATGAGTGGATCAGTTCGCCATACGAAGGTCAGGCGTGGGACCGCGGACTGGTCATGAACCTTCTGGCATGGCTTGACCTCCAGAGCCGTGCTTTGGCGGGAAAGGATTTTCTTGACGCCGGCAAACCTGTCCAGGACCTGATCGTAGCCGAGCTGATGCGCGATCCGGTGCCGCAACACCTTTTTCAGGCCGCGTCGGCATTCCACCGTCTGCGTGGCCTGATCGTCGGGGGCTATTGCACCACGCCGGAAGGCAAGGCGGCCATCGGCTATATGGGCAATACGCCGGTGGTCGGCGAATGGCCGGGGCCGACCGAAGAAGCCATGGCGCACCTGCGCCGCCTGCTGGAAGATCTGAGATTGCCGGTGACGGTATAAAAGGAGACGGAAATGACGACACGACGTTCAATGATCCTGATGGCGTCCGCCGCCCTGCTGGCCACGCCGGTCGTGGCCTGTGCGGCGCCGGCCGCCTGGACACCGCTCTTCAACGGCAAGGACCTCACGGGCTGGCGGATTTATAAAGGCGGTGCGGCCGGTGACGGCTGGGCCGTGGAAGACGGGGCGCTGGCCCTGAAACACGCCGGCGGCGGCAACATCGTCACCGAAACCGAATACGGCGACTTCGAGCTGGAATTCGACTGGAAGATATCGAAGAACGGCAATAGCGGCGTCATGTATTTCGTGCGCGAGCTGCCGCAGGCGGCCGAGCCCTATCACACCGGTCCGGAATACCAGGTGCTCGACAACGCTGGCCATGCCGATGGCAAGATTCCGTCGCACACGGCCGGCGCCATCTACGACCTGGTCACGCCGTCCAAGGATGTCACCAAGCCGGTCGGTGAGTGGAACACCGCGCGGATCGTCGTGCGCAAGGGTCATATCGAACACTGGCTGAACGGCACGAAGGTCGCCGAGTCGTCCTATGGTGATGACAAATGGAAGGCGCTGGTCGCCGGTTCTAAGTTCAAGGCCATGCCCGACTTTGCCAGCGAGCCCAAGGGACGGATCTGCCTTCAGGACCACGGCGACCCGGTCTGGTACCGCAATATCCGCATCAGGGCGCTTTAAGCCTGCGCCGAAGTCAGGTGAAGCGTCGCGACTCCGGCGACGACGCAGGCGACGCCGATCCAGCCGGCCAGGCTGACCTTTTCCCGGGTGACTATCCACGCCAGAACAACGGTGATGGCGCTGGCCCCGGCGCTGAGCGCGGTCGCAACCGCGATCGATCCGGCGGCCTGGCCGAAGGCGAGCGCCAGATAGCCGCCGCACGCCAGCAGCGCGGTCGCCAAAACGAGACCCGTGTCCTTCAGGCTTGTCATGCGTATCGATTGACGCCGCACCAGCGCCAGCACCGCGACAACCACGGTTGCGAAAAGATAGTGTATCCAGATCGTCCCAAGCGCGCCGAACACCGGCACGGAATATTTGCCCTGCACCCAGTAGGCGACGCCGAAACAGAGGGCGGATCCGGTGGCGAACAGCCAGCCTGACGGTTTGGGGGTGTGCGAACCCTTCGTATCGGGCGGTGGCGATGCCGACAGCACGGCGCCGAGTGCCGCCAATGCCAGTCCGGCGCCGGCCCCGACCGTCAGCTTTTCACCGGTAACAAAGGACAGCATGGCGCCTACGGCGCCGTAGCAGGCCATGACGGGAGCGACGACCGCGACCCTCCCCTTGGCAAGGCCCTGGTAAAGACATGCCGTCCCCGCCATGACCATGAGGCTGGAGCCGAGCAGGGTAAGCCATTGCTGGATGGCAATATCCGCCGGCAAGGGTCTGATGAGGACGGCCAGGCTCAGCAGCGCGGCCATAAACGCCTGTCCCCACAGCATTGTGCGCAGCACGCCCGTTTCCTTGTTGGCGAAACGGGCAATCAGGTTGGTGACGCCGTAGAGCAGGGCAGACGCCGCTCCGAAAAGAATCGCTTGATCCATCAGTCCGTCTCGACAGCGGGTTTGGAGCGGTACCAAATGTGGTAACGCATGGCCGCACAATGTCGATGCTGAGGCGTAAATTCGCTATATGGGTGAAAGACTCAGTCTATATACACTTTCTTAACACGCGCGGCGGGAGTATGGTTTTGCCTGTTACCGCTAACTGCGTCACAAATGTAACAGATAGCGAAAGTGTGAAGGCCTGCTCGTTCACGTGGATAAATGGGAATTGACAGCGCAGTCATTTCGCCTTATCCCAGTAATAACAATGGTACCGCTCTCAAAACAGGTATCGCAAAAATCAAGAGAAAACTACCCGCCGTTAAGATGCGGGATTGAAATATAAGATTTGGGAGACGAAATCAAAATGGAGAACATCGTAGACGTTTGACCTTGTCAATTCTGACGTGGGCTTCTTCCAGTAAGAATTGATAGCGCTAACATGAGCTTTTCGTGGCTCGATGTCACGAAGTGGGTCGCCTGTGGCGTCTGCGATACTGTTTGAGCATCATCCAAATCTTGAAAAGAGCTTCGCCCGCCTGTGAGCGGGATGAGGATGCGCGTCGTGGCGGCTTGCCTTCAAGGCAGGACAAGAAACGGCCGGGCGATCGCGCTGGTAAAACAGAGAAATGGGAGACAGATCCAATGACTACTGTATCGCGTACGAAACTGAAGAGCGCTGTTCGCGGCGCCTTCCTGGGCGGCGTATCCACGCTGGCCTTGTGTGCCATGGCGGGTACTGCCATGGCCCAGGATGCTCCGGCTGCGCCGGCTGAATCCGACGTCGTTGTCGTGACGGGTGTTCGCGGCTCGCTGCAACGTTCGATGAACATCAAGAAGAACGCCACCGGCGTCGTCGACGCCATCTCGGCCGAAGACATCGGCAAGTATCCGGACACCAACCTGGCCGAGTCGGTCCAGCG
>CBIHPL010000444.1:0-3552 GCA_966212005.1 uncultured Asticcacaulis sp. | reverse complement strand
GCTCTTCGAGGTCGCGCGTCACGTCGCGCCAATGCTCGGTGCGCTTCAGCCAGCCGCCGCGGTTGGCGATGTAGCTCAGCGTGCGGACGCCGGCCAGGCGCGACGACAGGGTGTCGATATCACCTTCCATCTTGTCGAGGTCCCGCACCTCTGCCTCAATCCAGTCTTCCGGAACAGCGCCGTCCGGCCCGATGCGCGACCAGAACAGATGGCCGACCAGCTTGAAATATTCCTCGGTTCCAACTTTCCGGAAATCCGGAAGCTGGCAGGCTTCCCACAATACGCGCAAGGTGACCGGATTCTTGATCTTGGCGGCGACGTCCTCATCCTGCGACAGATAGCGCAGCGCCTTTTCATCGAGCGCTTCCTTGGCCAGGACCAGGCCTGGCTGCGGTGAGGGCAGGGTGAGGCTCTTCAGCAGGGCGTCCAGCGATGTAAAGTCGAGCGCCGAATTGCGCCATTCCGCCGCTTCGATCGGCAGGAATTGATGCTGTTCGACGGCGTGAACCAGATCTTCGTCCATGTCGTGGCATTCTCCAGTGACGCCGAAAGTCCCGGCACTTGTGAAACGGCCTGCGCGGCCGGCAATCTGGCCGATTTCCTGGGCCGTCAGGTGGCGTGTCGACTTGCCGTCGAATTTTGACAGGCCCGAAAAGGCGACATGAGCGATGTCCATGTTCAGCCCCATGCCGATGGCATCGGGGGCGACCAGGAATTCGACCTCGCCCTTTTGGAAGAGTTCGACCTGGGCATTGCGGGTCTTGGGTGACAGGCTGCCCATCACTACGGCCGCGCCGCCGCGCTGGCGTCGGATCAGTTCGGCGATAGCGTACACCTTCTCGGTCGAAAACGCCACGATGGCCGAACGTTTGGGCAGACGGGTCAGCTTCTTCGGGCCGGAATAGCTCAGTTCCGACAGGCGCTCGCGCCTCATGATTTCGGCGTCGGGGAAGAGCCGGCGAAACAACGGCGCAAACGTCTTGGCGCCCAGGAACAAGGTCTCGTGTCGGCCGCGTGCGTGCAGCAGCCGGTCGGTAAAGACATGGCCACGCTCGGTGTCGGCACACAACTGGATCTCATCGACCGCCAAAAAATCGACCTGCCGCTCCAGAGGCATGGCCTCTACCGTACAGACGAAATAGGAGGGCAGGCGCGGAATGATCTTTTCCTCACCCGTGATCAGCGCCACGGCGTTCACGCCTTTCATGGCGACGACGCGTTCATAGATTTCACGGGCCAGCAGACGCAGGGGCAGGCCAATCATGCCGGTGGCATGGGCGGTCATACGCTCGAGCGCATAATGGGTCTTGCCGGTGTTGGTGGGCCCCAGAACGGCCTTGACTATGGCGGGCTCAGGGGTGGGGCGGGCATAAACGGGTGTCGACATCGCCCGCCCTAAATACGATCCATGGACAGCTTTGGAAAGGCATTTGTGGGGACACGGCGTGCGGTGTCACGCAAACGTAAACGATCTGTACCGCACAGGTCGAACGAGACGGAAACGAAACGTGTCCGAATCAGTGACGAATCACTATTCCCAATCTGTTCTATACCATATGTGGTGGTCGATTTTGGTATTAACCATATTGGGCAGATTCGCATCCGATGTGAACAGATTCCTTTCCGGCTTGATTGCGGAGGGCGGGGCACGCTAAAGAGGACGCGCGTGGCCCCTTAGCTCAGCCGGATAGAGCAAGGCTTTCCTAAAGCAGAGGTCGCAGGTTCGAGTCCTGCAGGGGTCGCCAATAATAAGGGTTTTCGGTGTTTTGCATCTTCCTTTAAATGCGCGGTCCAGCACCGGCCAGTACGGGAGAAGCAATGGCCCTGAATTCCTGACGTCTGTGACAGCCTGCGCCATTGTGCGATTGACCGACGGCCCCGGTAGTGCGTAAAACAGGTAACGCGGTTATCGTCGCGTCAAACCTGGCAAGTTGGCCATAAGGCGGCTTGGCGCAATTCGGAGCCCATCATGCGTGTTGTCTGCATCCTCGCCGCTCTGGTCGCTCTTTCCGGAGGCGCCATGCCGGTGCGATCGCAGGCCGGCACCGAGACGTGGACGCCTCTGTTCAACGGAAAGACCCTCGACGGCTGGACCGCGGCCTACGCCGGTAAGCCCGTTGACGGCCGGCCGGCTTCCGCTCTTTTTGAAGTGGCTGAGGGCGTTATCCATGCTTACGCCAAGGATGCTGCCGGTTCGGCGCAGAGCCAGGCCTATATTCAGACCGTCAGCGATTACGGCGACTACCATCTTCGGCTTGAATATCGGTGGGGAGAAAAGAAGTTTTCGCCGCGCGTCGATCAGGTCCGCGACGCCGGTCTTCTTTATCATATCTATGATGCGGCGCCGGAAGCCTGGCCGCGCAGCGCAGAGCTCCAGATTCAGGAAGGCGATACGGGCGATCTTTGGGCAGTCTCCACGCGCGTCACAAGTACGACAGACCCCAAAACCGGGCTGTATGCCACGCCGGACGACGGCGGAACGCCCCTGACCGTCGGGGGCTATGACGATTTCGAACGCGTCCGCCATGCGCCCCTGAACCTCGAAAAGCCGGGCTGGAACACATTTGACCTGATCGTGCGTGGCGACAGCGCCGTGTACATGGTGAACGGAGTCGTCAATATGCGCGTGACCGACATCAAGTCATTCGACAATGCCGGCCAGTCCTGGGTCCGTCTCGACCACGGCAAGATCGCGCTTCAGGCCGAGTATGCCGAAGTCTATTACCGCAACATCCAGATCAAAAAACTTGCGCCGCCGGCGCCGTGACCTTACGTCGCACAGCACTCAGAAGGTGGCCGGCGGCGTTTTATGAAGGTCGATGGAGCGCTGGGTTTCACATTGATGCGCCTGAACAAGCCGTTCATGGAGACACCAAGTCTTCCCGACGGGGAAGAGGGTTTGGTATTAGGCCGCGGCGTGAAGGTGGCATAACGTGTAAAGTGCCAAATGTTCAACCGCAAATCTTTACAGTTGCGGTGCGCCGCAGGGCGCGGCATTCTGCACATGAGGTGTACGGTGCATCGATGGTTGGATCGTTGCCGTTTAGCAGTTCTGGAGGGCCTGGCGGTAAAGAGGACCATCCGGTATTCGCGAAAGTGGGGGCAAGATGGAGATGAAGCATACCGCGCTGGTATTCGCCTTGCTGGGGTTCAATCTGCCAGGCGTTGCACTTGCCGCGCAGGATGAACCGGCGGCTGTCGTCGTCAAGGCTTTGAAACGCGTCCGTCCGCCGGCCGGAGAGGCGCCCCCGCCCGTGGAGGCCTTTACAAGGCAACATCGGTTCGAGGCCGCCGCCATCAGCCCCGATGGCGGCAAGGCTGCTTTTATCGCGCGTTTTGGCGAAGAGGACGACCAAACGAGACACGTGCTTGTCGTCTACGATGCGGGCGCCGATACCCACAAGGAAATCGAACTCGACAAGACGCCCTATGATGGCCTGTACTGGATCGACGGCAAGACGGTTGCGTTATCCCGGTCCGCGTCAGGCCGTAAAAGCACCTGTCCCGACCTCGACGGAGGAACAGGCCGTCGCATCGATAAGTTGATGGCGC
>CBIHPL010000443.1:0-3583 GCA_966212005.1 uncultured Asticcacaulis sp. | reverse complement strand
AAGCCACCTGCGACGCCGTCGTCGTCGGCCTGATCGGCGAACGGGGCCGCGAGGTGCGCGAGTTCATCGAAGAGACACTTGGCCCGGAAGGCCTCAGGCGCGCCATCGTCGTTGTCGCCACTTCGGACGAGCCGGCGCTGAAACGGCGCCAGGCGGCCTATATGACCCTGGCGCTATCGGAATACCTGCGCGACCAGGGCCTGGAGGTCCTGTGCCTGATGGACTCGGTGACGCGCTTCGCCATGGCCCAGCGCGAAATCGGCCTGGCGACCGGCGAACCGCCAACGACCAAGGGCTATACGCCGACCTGTTTTGCCGAGCTGCCCAAGCTGCTGGAGCGCGCCGGCCCAGGCCCCATTCTGCCCGACGGCACGCGCACCGGGCCGATCACCGGCCTGTTCACCGTGCTGGTGGACGGCGACGACCACAATGAGCCGATCGCCGACGCCGTACGCGGCATTCTGGACGGTCACATCGTCATGAGCCGGGGCATTGCCGAACGCGGCCGCTTCCCGGCGATCGATGTGCTGAAAAGCATCAGCCGGACCATGCCGGACTGTCAGACCATCCCGGAACGCGAGATCGTCCGCCAGGCGCGCAAGGTGCTCTCATCCTATACCAACATGGAAGAACTGATCCGCATTGGCGCCTATCGCGCCGGCGCCGATCCGGACGTCGACCGCGCCATTGTTCTTAACCCTGCCGTCGAAGATTTCCTGCGCCAGGGTAAGGATGAATACACACCTCTTGACGAGTCCTTTACACTTTTGGGTCAAATTTTAAGTCAGTCCTGATCGTCAGGATTAACGAAGTTCCGAATGCCTAGCATTCGGCAAGGGCGACCGCCCGCCGCGCATGTTTGCGCGTAAAGATGAAGGGTATCGCTATGACCAAGTGGGCCAAGTCGCTTATTCGTCTGTCTACGTTTGAAGTCGAGACCCTGCAGAAACGCCTCGCCGAGGTCGTCACTCGCCGCACCCATATCGAAATGCGCATTGCCACGCTCGACGCCGAATTCGAACTGGAATGCGTCCGCGCCTCAGCCGACGCTACTCTGGCCCACGGCCTTGCCGCCTATAAGCACGGCTTCAAGTTTCGCCGCGACACCGCCGTCGCCGAACTGGACCTGATCTCGCAGGAAGAAAACGGCATCCGCGATTCCCTGAGCAACGCCTTCGAAGACCTGAAGAAGTTCGAGCACGTCGCCGAAGTCACCAAGCTGAAGCAGATCGCCGCTGCCAAGCGCGTCGAGGATGCCATGCTTGATGAAGCCGCACTGCGCATCGCCGGCAATGCCGCCAAGGTCCAGCGCCGCGCGTAATTACATGAAAATATCGCGGCGGAACCTGATCGCGGGCGCCTCGGCGCTGCTCGCCGCCCCGGCCTGCGCCAGGCAGGACTATATCTCCATCCCGCCGCTCAAATCACTGCTGGCCTCGCCGCTTGGCGTAGCTGTACGCGACCTGCAGCTTGACGATCCTGAGTGGACCCGACTTGCGACCACCCACTTTTCGCGCCTGACGGCCGAGTGGGAAAGCAAGATGGAATATGTGCTGAAGCCCGACGGCAGCTTGCAGTTCGATCGCGCCGACCGCCTGATCGCCTTTGCCCGCGACAACGCCATGAAAATCCATGGCCACACGCTTGTCTGGTACGAGCAGGATGGCGAGCCGTTCCAGAAGCGCAAAGGCAATCGCAACGATTTCCTGGCCTTCTATGCCGACTATATCAAGGCCGTCATGACGCGGTTTCGAGGCATTGCCACCGGCTGGGATGTCGTCAATGAACCCATCCTGTTCGAAGGCGAAGGTTTGCGCGACTGCCTGTGGCGTAAGGTACTGGGCGACGACTATATCGGCCTGGCCTTTGCCGCCGCCCGCGAAGCCGACCCCGACGCCGTGCTGTTCGTCAACGAATACCACCTGGAACACCGGCCGGTGAAGCGCAAGACCCTGCTGAAACTGGTAGAGCGCCTGCTCAAATCCGGTGCGCCGATCACCGGCATCGGCACGCAGACGCACATCTCCGCCGACATCAAGCCGGGCATGATCACCGACGCCATCCGCGATATCGCCTCGATGGGCCTGAAGGTTCATGTTTCCGAAGTCGATATCGCCATTTCGGATTACAAACTCGGCAGCATGGCCGAACCCCGCCTCGATCAGATCCGGGCGCTGGAAGAGATTGTCACCGCTTACAAGTCAATCCCGGCCAGCCAGCAATACGGCCTGACCTTCTGGGGCCTGCGCGATTCCGATTCTTGGATCAATGCCCCGCGCGAGACCAATGGCCGCGACGAGCCCCTGCTGTTCGACAAGCTGGGCCGGCCAAAGCCATTGACGGCAGCGCTGGCCAAGGTTCTGGCCTAGACTTTTTCGCGCTTTTATTCGAAAACCACTGCGCTTTTTTGGAAAGCGCTTGGCGCTTACTGTTCGGCCTTGCCGAAGCGCGGGCGGAAGAACGGATCTTCCAGGATATTGCCGGTTTCCGGCTCCACGCTTGAGGGCGGTTCCGACGACGGCACTTCGAAACGCAGGGGATCGGGACGCGATGCCGCCGGCTGGACGGTCGGCGCCGGCTGAGGCTGGGACGCAGCCTGCGGCTCTGGCGCGATATAAGGCGATTGTGGCCGCGATGCCGGCACAGGTTCCAGCTTTTCCTGATACTGGCGTAAGGTCCGCAAATCGTCGGCGATGCTGAGCACAGCCATGTAGAATTCGCAGAAGGCACGCCACAGCATGATGCCGATCATGACCATCAGCCAGCTGATGATCAGCACGCCAAAGGCCAGCAGCATACCCCATACCGAAGGATCCTTGATCACCGACCCGACGGCAACCCCTAAGAAGCCCATCGCGGCGATAAACAAAAGTCCCAGACCCAGCCAGTAGACGATATGCACGATCGGACGCGCCGTCAGCCGGTCGAAGGTCAAAAGTGTGCGCGTGATGTCCGAGGGCCGGGTGCTGCCAAATGCCTGACGGATAATGCTCATATGTTCCCTAACCTGGTCTCAAACGTTTCGCGGCGCACTATACATCAAAATGCGCCAAAAAAACGAACAGCCCACCCCGCCTTCTCCAAAAGGAGGGTTGTCATCGAAATGTCAAGGGGGCGTTAAGCGCCGTTGCCCCTGCCGGCGCGGACAATGACGCAGGTCAGACCTGTCCGACGGTCTTTAGCCGTACCTTTGGGTGGATTTCATTCTGGCTCATGACCACCGTATTGGCGCGGAAACGTTCGACGATCGAACGTACGAACGGCCGGATGTTCGGAGACGTCAGAAGCACGGCCACTTCACCGGTCATCGACACACGCTCGAACGTATCGCGCACCGTCCGGATAAACTCCTGCAGGGCCGATGGCGCCATGGTCAGCTGGCGGTCTTCGCCCTGCCCCACCAGCGATGATGCAAAGGCGTTCTCCCAATCGTGGGACAGGGTGACGATCGGCAGCGAGCCGTCTTCGGAACGGTTCTGCCAGCACAGCTGACGGGCCAGGCGCGAACGGACGTGTTCGACCATATTGGTGATCGACTTGGTGTGCGCCGCCGCTTCGCCCAGGGCTTCGAGAATAGCCGGCA
>CBIHPL010000442.1:0-3590 GCA_966212005.1 uncultured Asticcacaulis sp. | reverse complement strand
TGTATTCGTCCGACTATGCCACGCTGAAGCTGGACGGCAAGACGATCTACGACCGCATCTGGCGCCAGAACTGGAACCCCTGGTATCATAACCTCGAACAGAAGTTCGAGGCCGGCAAGCCGGTCAAGCTCTATGTCGAGTGGGAGCCGTCGGGCGGCATGATCTCCATGCACCATTCCAACCCGGAGGCCGACGCCGACAAGCACTCGCTGCGCTTTACCTCCGAAGTCGGAACGGGGCTCAACTACTATTTCATCTCGTCCGACAGCATGGACGGCGTCATTGGCGGTTACCGCCATCTGACCGGCCAGGCGCCGATGATGCCGAAATGGGCGTACGGCTTCTGGCAGTCGCGCCAGCGTTACGAGACCCAGGACCAGCTGCTGGGCGTGCTCAAGACCTACCGCCAGAACAAGTGGCCGATCGACAATATCGTCCAGGACTGGTTCTACTGGCCGGAAGACCAGTGGGGCAGCCATGACTTCGACAAAAAACGCTTCCCGAACGCCCAGGGCATGGTCGATGAAGTCCACAAGAACAATGCTCGCGTCATGTTCTCAATCTGGGGCAAGTTTTACGCGAACACCGACAATTACAAGGAGTTCGAGCGCAAAGGCTATATGTGGACCAAGAATGTCGAGGAAGGCGCGCGCGACTGGGTCGGTCCGGGCTATCTGAACTCGCACTATTCACCCTATAACCAGGAAGCGCGCGACATCTATTACCGTCAGTTGAAGGACAAGCTGATCGGCCTCGGCATCGACGCCTGGTGGATGGACAATACCGAGCCGGACGTGCGTTCGAACACCAGCCCGGAAGAGTTCGCCAAGCTGATCACGCCGACCCAGATGGGGCCGGGCGCGGTCGTCCACAATGCCTATGCGCTCATGAATACCAAGGCCATGTACGAAGGCCTGCAGAAGGACCAGCCGAATACGCGCCAGTTCATCCTGACGCGGTCCGGCTTCGCCGGCGTTCAGCGCAACGCCGCGGCCGTATGGTCGGGTGACACGGTTGGCACCTGGGTCAACCTTCACGACCAGATTTCGGCCGGTATCCAGACCGGCATGTCCGGCATTCCGAACTGGACGCACGACATCGGCGGTTATGCCCAGGAAACGCGCTTCCAGGGCTCCGACGTTGGCGGCCTCCAGGAAAACCGCGGTGGTGGTGCGACCGGAACGGCCGAGGACCTGCGCGAGTGGCGTGAGCTGAATCAGCGCTGGTTCCAGTTCGGCGCCTTCTCGCCGCTGATGCGCAGCCACGGCGAAGGCGTCAAACGCGAGATCCACGAGATATCGCCGCCCAACTCCGACATGCGCGCCAACATGGTTTGGTTCCTGGAACTGCGCTACCGCCTGATGCCCTACACCTATACGGCGGCATCGGACATCTATTATCAGTCCGGCACGATCATGCGTGGCCTGGTGATGGACTTCGGCAACGACGCCAAGGTCAAGAACATCAACGACCAATACATGTTCGGCAAGTCGATCATGGTCGCCCCGGTGACCCAGTTCAACGCCCGTTCACGCAGCGTCTACCTGCCGAAGGGGGCCGACTGGTACGACTTCTACACGGGGCAGAAGCAGAAGGGCGGGACCACCATCACCGCCGACGCGCCGCTGTCGCAGATGCCGCTGTTCGTCAAGGCCGGTGCGATCGTTCCGATGGGCCCGGTCATCCAGTACGTCGCCGAAAAGCCCGATGCGCCGCTGACGCTGACCGTCTACACCGGCGCCGATGGCGACTACAGCCTCTACGAGGACGATGGCGTGTCCAACGGCTACGTGAAGGGCGAGGCCAGCCGCATTCCGATGCGCTACGACGACAAGACCGGTACGCTCAGCATCGGCGAACGTTCGGGCAGCTTCAACGGCATGGTGGCGAACCGGACCTTCCGCGTCCGCTTCATCACTCCGGGAACGGCGACCACGAAGTTCGATGAATACAGCAAGGAAGTGGCCTACAACGGCAGTGCCGTTACGGTGACCAGGCCATAATTTTCAGCTCACGTCATGGCGCGGGAATGGCCGTGCCATGACGGTTCTGGAAAACAGGACGGTTTCGAGGTTGGCTTCAGGCGGGGCCCCTCGAACGACATGAAGATGGCATCGAGGTTGGCGGACGATCCATCATCAACTGGATGCGGAAGGAGGAAAAGCGCTCCGGCTGCGAAATAATTGCCCGGCGAAGCCTGGGCGAACTGGCGAAACCGTCGGCTTCCCGATGGAAAACATGGGCCGGTTGAGCCATATTGCTTTCTGATTTTTGTCTCTCATATTTGGTTAAGCTGGTGACCGATCCGGCTCCGGCGGCGTGTCGTACAAGGTGTTGAAACACTTACACGAAAGGCTGTTCCAGTATGTCCTCCGCTTCCATGGCCACGCTTTCCGACCCCCTCCCAAAGGCCGCGCTCGATGATGTCCCGCTGATGGCCCGCAAGGGTGTGGCCATGTTGCAAAAGGCGTGGGAGGCGGGCAGCCTGGATGTCGTCTTTCCCAATGGCAAGCACCTGTTCCTCCACGGGCAGCGCCCGGGACCGGCGGCGGTCCTGCTGGTCAAGGATTTCAACTTTATCAAGCGCGTCCTGGCGTCCGGGGATATTGGATTTTGCGATGGCTACAGGGACAACGAGTGGGACACGCCGGACTTGGCGACCCTCCTCGAAGTCCTGACGCTCAATTCGAAGAAGCTGGGGCAGTTGTTCACCGGCAATATCGTCACGCGAACGATCAACCGCGTCGTCCATGCCTTGCGCAAGAACACCAGGTCGGGATCGCGGCGGAACATCTTCGCCCACTATGATCTCGGCAACGGCTTCTATGACAAGTGGCTCGATCGGAGCATGACCTACTCGTCGGCCCTGTTCGACAGTCGTTCCAAGGACGACCTGACGGCGGCCCAGACCGCCAAGTACGCCCGCCTGGCCAAACTCGTCGACCTCAAGCCCGGCCAGCACGTGCTGGAAATCGGCTGCGGCTGGGGCGGTTTTGCGCAGTACGCCGCCGAAACCATAGGAGCGCGGGTGACCGGCGTGACCATCAGTCAGGCGCAGATGGATTACGCGGTCGAGCGTATGCAGCGCCTGGGCCTTGGCGACAAGGTTGAAATCAAACTCATGGACTACCGCGATATCGAAGGCGAGTACGACGCCGTAGTGTCGATCGAGATGTTCGAAGCCGTGGGTGAAAGCTATTGGAGCGCCTATTTCGACAAGGTTCACGACGTCCTGAAAAAGGGCGGCAAGGCCGGCTTGCAAATTATCACCATCGCCGACGAGACGTTCGAGGAGTATCGCCAGCGCGCCGACTTCATCCAGAAGTATATCTTCCCGGGCGGTATGTTGCCATCCCTGACCAAGTTGGCGGAGCATTCGCGGGCCGCCGGCCTCAAGCTGGTCTCGGATTTCAGCTTCGGCAAGGACTACGCCGAAACCCTGAAGCAGTGGGCGCAGCGCTTTGAAAAGGCGTGGCACGAGGGCCGTATCAATGGTTTCGATGACCAGTTCCGCAAGCTGTGGCTGTTCTACCTGGCCTATTGCGAAGCGGGTTTCCGAACGGCCCGCACCAATGTTGTCCACCTTCAGT
>CBIHPL010000441.1:0-3592 GCA_966212005.1 uncultured Asticcacaulis sp. | reverse complement strand
CGCTTTGCCATATTCTCTCCTGAAGATCAGGAGATCGCCTTCCCAGTGGCCGAAACTGCTGCGATCCGCGATTTCCTGCGGCCGCGCGCCGATCGTATTCGCCACGGGTATATGGAGACCGCGCGGCTTTCGGCCATAACGTTGCCGGCGCGAACGGCGGGCAACTGGCAGATGGCGCCAAAGCTTATGGTGCCGTCCCTCAGCCGTAGACATACTGGTAAATGGTTTCGTGGCACACCGCCTCCCGGTGACCGCGATGACGCCGAAGATAACCCGCAATCTGTTCTGGCGACCAGGCCGCCAACAAGCGATCAGCAATGTAGGCGGCGAGTTCCGGCTTGCGAGCAATCTTGCCTCCGCGCACGCGACGATTGCTGGCCATGGTCTGCGCTGCAGTCGGGAAATATCCACGGAACAGCGGTTCTTCATCAAAATGCCGGTTGCGCTTGATCTCTCGATAAATCGTCGAAGGATGCCGTCGCAGCGCATCTGCAACTTGCTTCACCGTGCGTCCTGTTTCGATCAGTCGATAAATATCGCGTCGCTCATCCAGACCCAGATGCTGATAGCATTCCATATCGTGCCTTCCTTGACGGGATCAAACCCCTATAAAACCAAGGATTTCGCACTTCGAGATAGAATCCACCTCAGCAAGGTCGGCTAACCGACCGCAATCTTTGATCTTCGTAGCCATGATGAAAGGCTCGGACGAAGGACGGGCGGCGTCCAGCGCCCAAACGACGAAGCTGATGCCGAACACGACCAATTGAGAACGAGACTCAATTCGGGCGGCTTCGAATGAAGCAGCTATGACACTTTGCCTCGGGGTAAAGTGTCATACTCGACAAAATACGCGGATTGAACGCCATAGGGATTCACATTGATCCGCCTTTGTGCTTGATTCAGCCCCGCTAAGTTTCCCAACACTCCTCCACGATCGAACGCACCCGGTGCATGCGAGATGGTCTCGGTATTGCAGCCGCTTTCGGGCCTTTCGCGCCCGCGCTACGCATTCATGCTGCTTAAACTGATCGCCTAGGTTGCCGATCCCGATGGAAGCGCAGGGCCATGGATCGTTCGAGACGGCAAGAAGATTCATCTGCGCGACTGGCTTTGCGATGCGCTTGCGCCATTGGCGGTTCGCGAGACACGGCGATCTGCGCTCGTGCAGCGCGTACGTTCCGATCTACAGGAGCACGGCAAACGTCCTGTCGATCAGGCTCAGTGTGCGGCTGTCATCGAACAGGCAGCGATGTCGCGAGCGCGCATTTCCGGCAAGAGCAACCTCAGCAGAGCGGTCTCGGAGCTCGTCGGCGCCGGGTTGTTGCGTCGCCATTACGAAGGGTATCGGGTCGACCATCTGAACCGGGGCGGACAACGCCATGCGGTCTATACGCTGGTCGGCGCGGCGCGTCAGTTGCGAGCGCCGGCCAACTTCACCAGTCCACCGCAACCTCAAGCGGAATTCAATTTCGCATTCTGTCGCGACCGCCGCGCTGGGTCGTTGCCCAAAATGCGTCTGCCGGGGCCGCGCCCACGGCAACGATTGTACAAACATCATATTTGGCTCTAGACCTTGACATGATGACAAGGTGCAAAAACGTCTGCGTCCGCGACAGCGAGCCATTCAATGACGCATGCACACACCCAGATCGAGGACACCTCCCGGACTGAAGACCGGGTAAGGGGTCCCGTCTGCGGCATGACCGTCGATCCGCATACAACACCGCATCACGCCGATCATGCCGGGCACGAATCTCACTTCTGCAGTGCTGGCTGCCGATCGAAATTCGTCAGCGATCCCGGCCGCTATCTCGGCAAGGAGCAGCAGCCTGCCTCACCCGAAGGCGCGATCTGGACCTGCCCTCCGGCAGGATCATCCGGGTGCCTGCCCGATCTGCGGCATGGCGCTCGAACCTGCGACCGTCACGGCGGACAGCGGACCCAGTCCCGAAATCGCCGACATGACGCGGCGCTTCTGGATCGGACTCGTGTTGTCGTTCCCGGTGCTGCTGCTCGAAAATGGGCGGCCACATTTTTCCTGCACTTCATCATGTCGTGTCCATGGCGCTTTCGGTCCGCATCCAGATGGCACTGGCCCCGCCGGTGGTGCTCTGGGCGGGCTGGCCCTTTTTCGTGCGGGGCTGGGCATCGGTGCGAACGCGCAACCTCAACATGTTCACGCTGATCGCGATGGGGACGGGCGTCGCCTTGGAGCTACAGCATGGTCGCCGCATCCAAGGGATAGAGGAACGTGTCAGACTTTTACGCGTCATGAACTGCCAAATTTATGTCACGATAGGATATTCTTCCAGCCCGTCCCTACTCTCTTATGTCTCCTGAGAACTGAACAGAAAAACAAATTTCTTGGTATGCATCGCAAATTTCAAAGTGATGATAGTAAAGCTCTATGTGCCAGCACAGTCTAATCTCCTGGCGACACAAATTCTCCTTAAGGGACTTAAGAAAGCTTTTAAGACATGACGATAATTCGACATTACCATGAAACCGCCAGGCACCGCACCGTTTGGCTTGAATCAGGCCCTGCAGATGGCCCATTGATGATATTCCTCCACGGCTGGCCGGAATTGTCGTTGGTATGGAAAGCGCAGCTAAAGCATTTTGCGTCTGCAGGCTGGCGGTGCATCGCGCCAGACATGCGCGGATACGGCGGATCGTCAGTTCCAGATACGCTTAGCGCTTATACTGTCCGCGAAATAGTCACCGATATGGTTGAAATGCATGATGCTTTGGGCGGCAAGCCCGCAGTCTGGGTTGGCCACGACTGGGGTAGCCCGATCGCCTGGGCGATGGCCTCACATCATCCCGACAAGTGCCGCGGCGTAGCCAGTCTTTGCGTGCCGTATATGTCGCGGGGGCTGACCATCCCAAGCCTTTTGCCCCACATAAATCGCGCACTCTATCCTGTCGACGTCTATCCGGTGGGCCAGTGGGACTATGTTTTTTATTATCGCGAAAGCTTTCAACGCGCCATTGGCGAATTCGAAATAGATGTAGGCGCCACTCTTGCCATGGCCTATGGGGCTTTTCTGGATTTCGATGAGAGCACACCATCCTTTTCTGCCTGCATACGGCGCAATGGCGGATGGTTCGGAGACGTCGGCAGAGCACCGCCCCTGACTGACGCAAAATTAATCCTGCCACAGGAAGATTTTGTGGAGATGACAGCCGCTTATCGCCGCACCGGCTTCGGGGGTGGAGCTGCCTGGTATATGAACGACGCCGCGAATCACGATTATGCCGCCGAAGCGCCTGCATTCGGCCATCTTTCGCTGCCTGCTTTGTTCGTTCATGCCGCATGGGACATGGTTCTCGACACGACGCGTAGCACGCTCGCCGAACCCATGAGAGAAGATTGTTCCGATTTGACGGAGGTGACGATCGAGTGCGGACACGAAATCATGCTTGATCGTCCGGACGAACTCAACATAGCCCTTGAAAAGTGGCTCTCCGACAAGAAAATAAGCTGAGAAGTTACTATAACTAAAATTATAGGAAATTCTTATATAACAATTCCCGATCAGATTTACAATTCTATTACAATCCGAATTGATATTATTTTACGAAAAAT
>CBIHPL010000440.1:0-3594 GCA_966212005.1 uncultured Asticcacaulis sp. | reverse complement strand
GAAATCTACGGCTGGAAGCACAACTTCGGCGGCCCGGCGCGCGCCATCCCGCTGGTGGCGGTCCTGCACGGCGCCGATCTGGCGCTCAGCCACTTCGAAGCGGTGCGCGCTACCGCCCAGGAATACGATCTGAACATGGCCGGATATGCCGTGATGTCCGACGGTCGCGTCGAAGACGCTATCCGTCTGTTCCGCCGTAACGTCGAGATCTACCCGCAGTCGTCCAATGTCTATGGCAGTCTGGCCGAAGCCTATGAAACCGCCGGCGACAAGACGCAGGCCATTGCGAATTACCGCCTGTCACTGGCGCGTGACCCGAACAATGATGATTCCAAAAACCGCCTGAAGGCGCTGGAATCTGGTGAAAAACGCTGACCATCCACACGTGTGAACGCGTCCGCATTTGCCGACAGGTCGAATCGCCGCTAAGGATAGCCGGTAGAATGAAACCGGAGACAAGCTGACCTTGGGTAAGCATTATTCTCCCGTGAGGGGAATAAACGCCAGTAATCGTGCGTCGGAACAACTGTAAAAGATTTAGGCGTTACAGCCTCAGGCTTAAGACGGCGCGCGTTGACAAGCTTATCAGTTAGCCATATCCAAGTAACACCGTTCGCAACGCGGACAGGCTTTAGCGTATTTTCGTCCGTTATTTTACCGGTGCTCTTTCCGATGAGGCGCGCGCGTATCTGCCGGCCCGTCTTCCATTGCATGCGTACATAGTCATCCCGGGCGTGCATTCCGGGTCATCATCATAATCGAGATATGGGAGGCTAACCATGACCACCAACACCATCACTTCGCCCACGGGCGCGGGCGCCCTGCCCGCCGGCACCACGCCGATCGGCGGCGTTGTCGTCGACCTGATCGGTCTCAACGGCGTCCGCGTCGTCGCCCAGCTGGCCGCGTCCGACATGTTCGTCGGTTTCTTCGACAGCGGCACTCCATCGTCCTATAACGGCAACCCCGGCACGGCCGGCGTTCTCGAAGGCCTGACGCCCGCAACCATCGCGGCGCTTGGCGGCGGCATCAGCAAGATGGCCGTACGGGTCACCCTTTATGACGGTGACAGCGCCTCCGGCGATTTCGATGACGGTGACAACACCTTTCTGGTCAACGACGTCGCCGTCGGCAACTTTTCCGACGTGCTGACCGATGCGACCGACTCCACCGGCGCGACCCTCTTCGGGAGCGAAGACGGTTTCCGGAACGAAAGCCTGAACACCGGCTGGTTTCTCGTCACTGACGCCGCCACCCTGGCCAGCATCTACACCACCCTGTCTTCGACCGGCGACCTGAGCTTCAAGGTGTCGGACGTCGACGCCTTTGACAACTTCTATGACTTCACGCAGGGGCTGGACGGCAGCCTGGTCGACGTCGGCAGCCCGCCGAACACCGCCCCCGTCACCGCGGCGGACAGTTACAGCGCTGGCCACAATACCGCCATCACGGTCAACGCCGCCAATGGCGTGCTTAAGAACGACATGGATGTCGAAGGCACGGCGCTGACCGCTTCGATCGCCACCACGACAGCCAACGGCACGCTGGTCTTCAATGCCGACGGCTCATTCACCTATACGCCCAATGCCGGCTTCAGCGGAACGGACTCGTTCGTCTACAATGCGTCGGATGGCGCGCTTTCGACCGCACAGCTGGTGACGATCAATGTCGCATCGCCATCCACCGGTGGCGGCACGCCGGGTTCCGAAATCCTTGGCACCAAGTGGAACGACAACCTGACCGGCACGACCGGCAACGACTCGATCCGCGCCAAAGCCGGCGATGACGTTATCAATGCCGGCACCGGCAACGACTTCGTCACAGGCGATGAAGGCAATGACGTGGTCACTGCCGGCAAGGGCGACGACCGGGTCGACGGCGGCGCGGGCAATGACATGCTCTATGGCCGCGAGGGCAACGACCTCCTGATGGGCGGGACAGGCGACGACCGGATCACCGGCGACGCCGGCAACGACCTGATCTATGGCCAGGCGGGCACCGACGTCATGTCGGGTGGCGACGGCTGGGACATCTTCTTCTTCGGTGTCGCCGACGGCAATGACACGGTCGTCGACTTTACCGCTGGCGACAAGCTGAACCTGTCGGCAACCGGGCTCAGCTTCGCCGACCTGATGATCGTGTCCGACGCGCTGGGCACCACAGTCGCCTTCGGCACCACGACGGTCTTCCTGAAGGACGTCGGCTCGGTGTCGGCTTCAGACTTTATATTCTAGAACGAACCCGCTTGTGTTTTGCAAGCAGGAAGCCTCCGGCATTGTCCGGAGGCTTCCTATTTCTTACCGGTACATCAGCGGTAGCGCCGATTTTCCAGGATATCGAGCTGTCATCGCCAGCCACGAGCCCGGATAGTATCCCCTATGTAATTCGCATAACCCCGCATCTGCGCCGTGAAACCAATGACTGCCTGATCCTATGGGATAACTTGATGACCATACCTGCCGGCCTGTCCGCCTTTCCCGTTACGCCCTGTACACCCGATGGCCGCGTTGACACCGAAGCCCTGCATCGGATCATCAACCGGCTGGTTGCGGCAAAGGTCGATTCCATTGGACTTCTGGGCAGCACCGGCACCTATATGTTTTTGTCGCCGGCCGAGCGCCGCCGGGCACTGGACTCCGGAATGGACGCAGCCGGCGCCATACCGGTCATGGTTGGGATCGGCGCGCTCAGGACCGATGACGCCGTAGCCTACGCCCAGGACGCAAAGGCGGCAGGTGCCGCGGCGGGCCTGCTGGCGGCCGTTTCCTACAATCCGCTGACCGAAGACGAAGTGTTCCAGCATTTCGCCACGGTGGCCAGGGACAGCAGCTTGCCGATTGTCATCTACGACAACCCGGCCGCCACCCATTTCCGCTTCACACCCGAACTGGTCGAACGCCTGGCCCAGGTCCCGGGCATCGTCGCCATCAAAAACCCCGGCCGTGATGGCGACGAACTGGTCCATCACCTGGGTGGCCAGCGCGCCCGGCTGCCCCAAGGCTTCGGCATTGGCTACAGCGGCGACTGGTTCTGCGCCGAGGCCATGATCGCAGGGGCGGACCTGTGGTGCAGCGTGCTGGGCGGCATCCTGCCCGAACCCTGTCTGAATATCATCGCTGCGGCGAAGGCGGGGGACGCAGCCGAAGCGCGGCGGCTGAATGCATCGCTCGAACCCGTCTGGGACGTTTTCCGCCGCAACGGCGGCCTGAAGACCGTCTATGCCATGGCAGGGATCCTGGACATCTGCCACAGCCTGCCTCCACGTCCGATCCTGCCCTTGCCCGAAACGGACCGTCAAGCAATTGCGATGTTTCTCAACCGGGCACAGGCGCTGTAGCGTCATTTCGGCATCGACTTCTTACGGCCGCGGCGGCCACCCTTGGCGTATCCATAACCAGAGGACATGCGCCATGGCCGATTTTGCCTTTCACCTCATCGACAACAATACCGGCGAAGAAGTCTACCCTTCCGATACGTTCGACTTCACCGGCGTGCCCGTGCCGGAACACCGTATTCACGATCCGGAGTTGATGGAACGCTACGGCGGACCCGCGGTCGTCGGGCGCCCCGAGCCTTCGAGCAGCTGGGCGCGCC
>CBIHPL010000439.1:0-3611 GCA_966212005.1 uncultured Asticcacaulis sp. | reverse complement strand
GAAGATGTATGCCAAGGACGCACCGGGCTATATCGGCTACCTGCACGACGCCATGTTCCGCGCCTGCCGCCTGGTGGTCGACACCGGCATGCACTCAAAACGCTGGTCGCGTGAAAAGGCGCTGACCTTCATGGCGTCCCAGATGGGCGATGAGGAGTCAGGCACCGCCACCGAGATCGAGCGTTACTGCGTATGGCCGGGCCAGGCCCTGGGCTACATGGTCGGCAAGCTGAAATGGCTGGACCTGCGCCACAAGGCCCAGGCCAAGGCGGGCGCCAAGTTCGACATCCGCGCCTTCCACGACACCGGCCTTGTCGCCGGCGCCATGCCGCTGGCCGTGCTGGAGCAGCTGTATCGCGACAAGGGTATGATTTAAGCTTGTGGGGTGTGGGGCGGCATAGCCTTTTCTAAAACCGAAGAAAAGCCTGGCCTTTGGACCAGGCTTTTCTTCGGTATCAGGAATTCCGAGGGGCCACGGCCCGACAAACATAGCTCGCCACATGATCAAGGCCTCCAGGAGTATCGGAGAGCCGGTAAGCTAGGTCAGGCGTCATCAAAGTGCGGCGGATAAGCTGCTCTGATCTAGGCACTTTTCAGCATTTCTCGGCAGATTGCAGCGCTGCAAGACGCGATTCAAAGAGTAAATAGCCGCAATCTCCAGGCACTCACGGTGCGTCGCCAAATATTTGGCGGCCCTATTCCAGCTGCTCAATTCGTTCTCACGTGCTGGCTCCACAACAGGCGGTGGATTCGGCGGCGGCATTTCAGGCTCTCGCGAAAAGTTCGTAAAAAAATCGGGCATTGCCGTCCGCGACACGAATTTAACGCATTCATCACTGCGCTGCGAAGAAGCGCAATAGCGAGTAAGAAAGTTCAAGATCATTCCCCTGTCTGATCGGCCGCCGACACTGGCGGCCCCATTTGCCAAAAACGTCGTCGTGCATTCCCCCCGCGGCGCTTTCGCCCTAAAGGCCGCCGGGAACGTATAGTCATGGATCATCGTATGCCTTGTGTAAGGGATCATCATTCTGGTCTCCAATTTACTTCGAAGGTTCAGGTTTCGACGTCAGGCGTGCAGCCTCTGCTGTAATATCGTCTTCGTCGACAGGAGATATCGCTGCTGACAGTTCGAACAGCGATACCGCGTTGCTGGCATGAACTACAGCATGGGCAATGGCGTCCTTAACCACCATCTCCCCTTCACTTGTAAGTTCCGCGAAACGCGGTGCAGGCGCCAAAGATTCCGTCCTGCGTATCAAGTGGATGATTTCCAGAGCCTGAAGGCTCTTTTGTGTATTTGTTTCTGATACACCTGAAAGCAAGGCCAGATTGGACTGTTTGATCTTGGGAAATTCGTGTTTTGCCCGAAGGATGTCCTGTCCCTGCACACCGCACTTTTCCATGACGCCGAGATAGGTCTCCAGATCCTTGCTCAGGAAAACCCTGAGATAGTAGAGCCAGATGATGACCTGCTCGGTGTCAATATGTTCGAGATGATTGCGAACGGACAACAGGCCATTGTCGTACACGGATCTGACCTCGACCTTGTAGTCGAACTTATTCCAGGTAAAGTTTCCGCAGCGCAGTTCAGTCGCAAGATTAGTGAGCACACGGCCCATCTGTGCCTTGCTTCTGCCAAGATGTACGAATGCATCGAAATAGTCGGTGTCTTTCATGGGACGTTCTCTTGTGAAGGACTAGCCAGAATCATAATCGAACTGGGCTCACCCTGAGACGGTCTCAGCTGTAGTGAACGGAATTGTTAAGTTCGTATCAATTGGAACCATGTGTTCTTCTCAACGCGCCGCGTATACGACGCAGTCAAGCAGAAACTGCACGGGAATATTTACCAATCGAGCATCATCCAACACCTGGAATAAAGCACTTCACACCGTGTTGAGGTGTCTCACAAAGGAGTTACCTACAACGGGAGATGAGACCATGTCGACACACCTTGCGGCTTCGTCCGGTTCCATTGGCGCCTTTGGTGTCTTTGGTTTTCTCGCCGAAGCGCATCACGCCTTCCACATTGCGACCGCGCCATTCCTGCACTGCGACACGATTGCCCAATGCGTGGATGTTATAAGCAAACTTTCCGACCTCGAACGCGCTGGCCTGTTCATGTGGACGGGCATCTTTGTGAGCTGTCCGGTGGCAGCACTGCTGCTGATATTCAAAACCATCAAGACGCTCAGGATATTCGCGAAAAAGGAGATATGAGGCAAAAACGCCTGTAATCCTACTACTTGGACGCAAGATGCAGTTTCGGCGACAGATTATCAATTGCCAGCTATGGCGTGGCCACAGTCCGGTAAACCACGCGTCAGCATTCCCTTGCCTGGACCTGATTAGCCCGGAAAGCTGCGTCCCCGATCATGCAACGAGAGGGGGCGGTGTCCTACTGCTCCAGAGCCGTCCTGGACAAGTCAAACAATGGCGTGACGCCCCACCCGGCGCGCTCTATAGTCCACCAACTGCGTAGACACACGCAAACATCGAGGCGCAAACCCCGGGAATTGCAGCATGCGGACAACAGGCTTGATCGCGCTCACCATATTGCTGGGCGGTTGCGCAATGGACGTCCACGACCCTCGGGCGGTCGGCGCGGGCTTCGATGGTGTCTTCCTGCACGACGCCTGTGTGGCCGAAAACACCGCCCAGCCCGACACCTGCCTGCACGCGCGCAATCACCAGAAAACCTTTGTCGTGGACGGCAAGGCGGGCATGGAATACGATGTAACGCTCAGGGTGCGCGGCCTGTTCGAGCCGACCACCATGGAGGGTGGCACGTCATCCGATCCGTCCCATCCGTACTTCTATACCGGCGGCCGGACCCGCACCCCGGACTATTCGCAATGGCGCATCGATGTGTCGTCGCCCCGGCAAAGCTATACGCTCAACAACTATCCATCCGTGTCGCACACCATCTACAAGGAAGACTTCGAAGCGACCCTGCGCGTGGCGGCCGGCGCGACCGTGACGATCCAGGCGATCGACGGCAATGACCGCCAGATCGACAATGGCGCCAAGGGCCGGCCGGACCGCCAACAGGTGATCGACGGCGTAACGCCGGCGCCGCTCGACGGCCAGATGGTCCGGCTGGATGTGGTCGACATCCAGCCGCGTTAGAACGTCCCGGTCCGTCTACTTCGGCCGGTACCAGCACCAGGCGATCTTGCCGTCAGGCTGCATGGCAAGCGTGAAGACAAGCGCTCCGTTGTCGAAAGTGGCTTCGAAGACATCGGACCCCACGGGATCGACTTCGATGAAGGTCAGGTCCCGCAGCGCGCCGAGCCTCTTAAGGTCCGCCTGGTATCTGCCCAGTTCCCGCCCGGCAAGCCACACCATGGCACCGCTCATGATATCCTCCGGCGGCTGGCCATCCGCCATGGCGGGTATCAACCGCCGCAAAGCGGCTTCGCTGTCCGGCGCGGGCGTCGTGCGCGGCGGTGGCAGCAGGCGGGCCTCGGTCACCGCATCGGGCGTGGCGGCGCGCAATCCCCGTCGTCCGGCGTTTTCAAGCGCCAGAGCGTAGGCCGACGCGAAGCTCTCGTCGCGCGCAACGGCGATATCGGGCTGGACACCTGTGCCTTCCCAGTTGCTCCGGGTGA
>CBIHPL010000438.1:0-3618 GCA_966212005.1 uncultured Asticcacaulis sp. | reverse complement strand
AGCTGATGATCGCTGCCATTAGAAAGGGACCTTATCAGTCTGTTTTTGGCCGGATGCACGAAGAGGGCGAGACCAGCCCCTTACGCCGTCCAGGCGAACCCGTCATCGGCCCGGCAGAGTAAGAGGTAATATTATGGAACCGATTATCGACTATCCGACCCTCAGGGTCATCTGGTGGGGTCTCCTGGGCGTGCTTCTGATCGGCATGGCCATCCTGGACGGCTACGCCATGGGCGCCATGTCGCTCATGCCCTTCCTGGGGAAGACGGATGCTGAACGGCGCGCCATGATCAACAGTGTGGCCGCCACCTGGGAAGGCAACCAGGTGTGGCTGATCGTCGGCGGGGCGGCTATCTTCGCCGCCTGGCCGTTTGTCTATGCCGCCAGCTTCTCGGGCTTTTACCTGGCCATGTTCCTGGTGCTGGTGGCGCTGATCCTGCGGCCTGTCAGCTTCAAGTACCGTGGCAAGAAAGCGGACCCCAAGTGGCGCCGCAACTGGGACTGGGCGTTGTTTGCCGGCAGCTTCGTGCCCGCGCTCGTCTTCGGCGTTGCCATCGGCAATGTCCTGTCCGGCGCATCGTTTCGTCTCGACAGCGATCTGCGCATTACCTACGAAGGCGGGACTTTCCTGAGCCTGCTCAAACTGTTCACGCCCTTTACCGTCCTGTGCGGGCTGCTGTCGGTGACCATGCTGACCATGCAGGGCGCGGCCTGGCTGGGCCTCAAGCTCGAAAAGGGCGAGGTCAATGACCGCGCCACCCGGTGGGGAAGCTGGGCGGCGCTTGTCACCCTCGTCCTGTTTGCCCTCGGCTATGTCTTCGTTCGCTTTGGCGGGCTGGGCTATCAGGTGGTCGGCGAAGTCCTGCCGTCGGGGGCTTCCAATCCGACGCGCGCAGAAGTCATCCCTTCGGCCGGCGGCTGGCTGGTCAATTTCGGCAAGCATCCGTGGATGTGGGCCGGGCCAGCCTTAGGCTTTGCTGGTGCGTTCCTGGCCTTTGTCGCCCTGCGCACAAGGCTTGGCTTCCTGGCCTTCCTGGCGTCGTCTCTGTCGATCTTCGGCATCATCTCGACCGTGGGCCTCAGCATGTTCCCGATCATCCTGCCGAGCGCCATCGACCCGCGCTCCAGCCTGCTGGTGTGGACGTCTTCCAGTTCGCACATGACGCTGGGGATCATGCTGTTCGTCACGGCTGTCTTCCTGCCGCTGATCCTGTTCTACACGTCGTGGGTCTATAAGGTTCTGTTCGGCCGCGTCGGCGTCGAGCAGCTGAAGACCAATCCGGATCTGTATTGAAACTCATGGGGGAAAAGGATTTTCCCCCATGTGCCCCTTTTCTATCGGAGCTTAAACCATGTGGTATTTTTCCTGGATACTGGGTGTCGGGCTGGCGGTCGCCGTCGGTGTACTGAACGGCATCTGGTACGAATTCCATACGACCGATGACCCGGATGCCGAAGATCCGTATCTCGACAAGCCGGTGCCTCCGGGCGCGTAAAGCAGGAAAACCCGTTTCGTTGAGACGGGTTTTTCTTTGCTGTGCGTATGATACCGGTGTCAGAATTATAACAGGAAATGCCATGCGCCGCCGCCATCTGCTTACGGGTCTTGCCCTTTTCGCCCTTACACCCGTTGTGGCGCGGGCCGCCCAGATCGGCGTCAATGTGCCGTTTCCGCCGCTGAGCCTTGAACGCGTAAAGACATTGCCGGCAAAGGAACGCGAGGCATGGCTGGCCTATCTCGAACGGTCGAAAACCCAGATGGCGGCGGATCGCGCGGCCCTGCGCGCCGAACGCACCGGCCTTACCGAAATCCCCGCCGCGCCCAAGGATGGCAACGGTCAGAACACCATGCCGCTCGACAAGCCCGCCGAATGGTATGGCTCGGACGAGGCCAAGGTTCTGACGGCTAATATCATCAGCTTCCAGACGCCGGCTGGCGGCTGGGGCAAGAACCAGCCGCGCAATGTCCCCCCACGCCAGCGCGGCCAGGCTTATGTCATTGGTGAAGAACCGGTGCGGCCTACGGGCGATTTCGACATTCCTTCGGACCGCAGCTGGCACTATGTCGGCACGACCGACAACGGTGCGACCATCCACGAAATCCGTTTCCTGGCGCGGGTGATCGCCGCGACCGGCGACGCAGCGGCAAAGGCCAGCGCGATCAAAGGCTTGAACTACTTCCTCAATGCCCAGTTCCCCAATGGCGGCTGGCCGCAGGTCTGGCCGCTGGAAGGCGGCTATCACGACGCCCTGACGCTCAACGACAATGCCATGATTTCGGTCACCTCGCTGGTCAGCGAAGCCGGGCGGGGCCAGGGCGATTACGCCTTCGTGCCGGCCGAATTGCGCACGCGCCTGCTGGCGGCGGAGCAGCGCGCGCTGGACGTCTTCCTGGCCATCCAGGTCAAGGTCGATGGCAAGCCGACGCTATGGGCGCCGCAGTATGACGCGCTGACGTTGACGCCATGCTCGGCGCGCAATTTCGAGATGCCGGCCCTGAGCACGACCGACAGCGGGTCTTTGCTGATCTATCTGATGAAGCTGCCCAATCCGTCTGCGGGCCTGAAATCAGCGATCCGCACGGGTATCGCCACCCTGCAATCCCTGGCGATCCGCGACATGGACTTCACCTACGTTGCCGAAATCGACGCCCGCCGCTTTATCGAAAAGCCCGGCGCGCTGCCGATCTGGGGCCGCTATCTCGATCTGAAGACCATGAAGCCGATCTTCGGCGACCGCGCCAAGATCATCTACGACAACGTCGCCGATGTCGAAAAGGGCGGCCGCAAGGGCTATGCCTGGTACAGCCGCAATCCGCAAAAGGCCATCGATGCCTTTGCTGAGTGGAGCCAGCGCTGGGCGTAGCTTTATAGTGCGTACGCAACCCAACAGGTTTGCTAGTTAAATTTGGACGGTTGCGCGTTGCCCAGGCAAGTGGGCGCCTTGTTTGTCTCTCCATTCGAATTCGAATGAGGCGCGGCTGTTGGTTCCTTTTGCGCAGCGCCGAATAATGGCGACGGCGTCCTCAGCAGAAACACCTTGATAGGAGAAGTTGTGCGAAGGCACGAATTTATAGCCTTCATCTTCTTTTTTACCCTGGATCAGATTTGCAGCGGAGACGCGCTTAAGCTCCTGAATGGTATTAACTTTTTTAAGAACGGCTAAGAGCGCGAGACGTACAAATCCGTCCCAAGTTGTTTTTGACAAGACTTCTCCATCGAAATTTGCCGCTAGAAGCTTTGTATGAACTAACGGTGGGAGGCTCTCAGAGCTATAGGTCGAAGTGGCGACCTGTAAGGCATTTTTCCCAATCCGCTCTGTTAGGCCTGTCTTTTCAGCCTGATCGAGAAGACGAGCGATAACCGTTTCGGGGGTATCTACGAACGGGATAGCGAGCTTTTGGAGGCGTGCATAAACCGCATTGGATAACGAGATAGAGTGCATAATTCCCTCTCATTTGTGGCTGTATAAATTCATATTTTCATAATTCCATAAAAATGGCAACTCGGCAAACAAAAAGAGCGGGTCATTACACCCCCCCGTGCAAGTAAAAAGTGTGGAAGTTGTCAGGGCGCACCCCGCGCAAAAGGCATCGGAAATAGATCTTTGTCAACCAAC
>CBIHPL010000437.1:0-3633 GCA_966212005.1 uncultured Asticcacaulis sp. | reverse complement strand
GATGCCGATGGGTGGTGAGGTGAAGAGTGAGCGCGTTCACCTGTTCTGCGCCGAGACGATCGCGGCCCTGTCGAGCTACAGCGCCTTTGACTATCTGCACGACAAGAGCTTCGACGCTGTGCTGCTGTGGAGCGGTGAGCAGCCGTCCGAAGCGCTGTCGGTTGCGTCGGGCATGCGTCGCAATACGCGGCTCTATCACACTCCGGTACTGCTGCGATTGAACGACGCCGTCGAGTTGGATCTGGGTGACGCATACCTGCGTGGTGTCAACGATATCGCCAATGCCCAGGCCGGCGTACAGGAAATCGCCGACCGGCTGATGCGCCTGGCCCGCAGCCACCGCCGCCAGTTGACGATCCGCAAGACGCTGGAATCGATGCGGCGCAATCCGGAGATCGACAAGGCGACGGGTTTGTTCGGCCGCGATCTGTTCGCGTCGCATCTGGCGCGCCTGTCAAAGGCCGCCGACGCCCGCAATCGCCCTTTGAGCATCTGCGTGCTCAAGATCGCCGACACGCCCGAAGTCGTCCGTGCCCGCGCCAAGAAGCTGCTCGATAATGCTGTGCCGCAGATCGGTTCCATGATCGCGCGTCTGGTGCGCGCCGAAGACACTGGGGGCCGCCTGTCGAACGATGTGTTCGCCCTGGCCCTGCCGGCGACGCCCCTGCCCGCCGCGCGCAATGTCGCCGAACGGATCGCTGCAGTCATTGGCTGCACGGCGTTTGATTCCGGCCAGGGCAAGGCGCCTTATGTCGTCGAATTCGAAGTCGGCGTTGCTGAGATGCTGGAAGGCGAACCGGCGGCCGTGGCCTTGACCCGCGCGGCCGAAGCCGTCGGTGCGCGAGGCCGCCAGGCGGTTTAAAGGTCGGGTCTAGCCCGGGTTCGCTGCCGCCAGCCGCGCCAGTTCCTTGACGATCTTTTCTGCGGCGACCAGGCGCTGAGCGGCATCAGGCCATTCACCGGTGACTGACATCTTCTGGTCGGGACGCAGGCGCCAGTTCGGTTGACTTTGCGTGAACTTCACCAGGCCCATCGGATTGACGAAGCTGTCATTGCGGAAGGTGACGACGGCGCCCTTGGGCCCGACATCGATCTTGGCCACATTCGCTTCGCGGCATAGGCCCTTGATTCCAACCACTTTCAGCAGCTGCTCGGCTTCCTGCGGGATCGGCCCGAAGCGGTCGATCAGTTCCGACGCCAGGGCTTCGCGATCGGCCAGCTTTTCGGCTTCCGAGACGCGGCGATACAGCGCCAGGCGGATGTTCAGATCCGGGATATAGGCTTCCGGGATCATGACGGCAGCGCCGGCATTGATTTGCGGCGACCAGCTGCGACTGTCAGTCAGACTGTCTTCCGTCTTCGCGCGCAGTTCGGCGACGGCGTCTTCCAGCATCTGCTGATAGAGCTCTACGCCGATTTCGCGGATATGGCCCGACTGTTCGTGCCCAAGCAGGTTGCCGCCCCCGCGGATATCGAGGTCGTGACTGGCCAGCTGGAAGCCCGCGCCGAGATTGTCGAGCGATTGCAGGACTTTGAGGCGCTTTTCTGAGGCAAGGCTCAGCGTCTTGTGGGCCGGTGTCGTCAGGTAGGCATAGGCGCGCGATTTGGAACGCCCCACCCGGCCGCGGATCTGATAGAGCTGCGCCAGGCCGAACATGTCGGCGCGGTGGACGATCAGGGTGTTGGCGGTCGGCACATCCAGGCCGGATTCGACAATCGTCGTCGACAACAGCACATCGTATTGGCCGTCATAGAAGGCTGTCATGACGTCTTCCAAAGCGGTCGGCGACAACTGGCCGTGGCCGGTGATGAACTTGACTTCCGGGACCTGGTTGCGCAGGAATTCGGCCACGTCCGGCAGGTCGCTCAGGCGCGGCACGACGTAATAGGCCTGGCCGCCGCGATACTTTTCACGCAGCAAAGCCTCACGCAGCGCCACCGGATCGTATGGCAGGACATAGGTGCGCACGGCGATACGGTCGACCGGCGGCGTAGCGATGATCGACATGTCGCGAATGCCCGACAGCGCCATCTGCAAGGTGCGCGGGATCGGCGTGGCCGACAGGGCCAGCATATGGACGTCGGCGCGGAAGGTCTTAAGCTTTTCCTTGTGCTTGACGCCGAAGTGCTGCTCCTCGTCGACGATGACGAGGCCCAGTTCCTTGAACGCCACCTGTTCTGACAGCAGAGCATGGGTGCCGATGACGATTTCGACCTCGCCCTTCTTCAGGCCTTCGCGCGTTTCGTCGGCGTCCTTGCGGCCGACCAGGCGCGACAACTGGCGCACGCGCACCGGCCAGCCCTGGAAGCGCTGGCTGAAGGTCTTGAAATGCTGGCGCGCCAAAAGTGTCGTCGGACATACGATCGCGACCTGCTGACCCGACATGGCGACGACAAACGCGGCACGCAGGGCGACTTCCGTCTTGCCGAAGCCGACATCGCCGCAGATAAGCCGATCCATCGGCTGGCCCTTGCTGAGGTCTTCGAGCACGTCGGCGATGGCGTTGAGCTGATCGTCGGTTTCTTCGTAAGGGAACTGCGCGCAGAATTCGTCGTAAAGCCCTGACGGCGGATCGATGCGCGTGCCTTCGCGAAGCGCGCGCGCCGCAGCCAACCGGATCAGGCCATCCGCCATTTCGCGCAGGCGCTGCTTGGCCTTGGCCTTGCGCGACTGCCAGCTGGCAGAACCCAGGCGATCAAGTTGAGCGCTGTCGCTGTCGGCGCCGTAGCGCGTCAACAGGTCGATGTTTTCAACCGGCAGGTAAAGCTTGGCGTCATTGGCATATTGCAGGTCGAGACAGTCGTGCGGCGCGCCGGCGACGTCTAGCGTTTTTAGCCCGTCATAACGCCCGATACCGTGTTCGATGTGCACGACCAGGTCGCCGGGCGTCAACGCCGATGCTTCGGCCAGAAAATTCTGTGCACGCCTGCGTTTACGCGGACGAGCTAATCTGTCACCAAGAATATCGGTCTCGGAAATGACCGCCATGGCTTCGGTCTCGAAGCCATGATCGAGCGGCAGGACCGCGCGCTGCACCGGTTTGGCCTTGGTGCCGCCGACGCCGAAGCTCTGGGCGTCCTCCCACGACGTCGCCAGGCGCAGCTTGCCCATGCCGTGGTCGTCGAGCATCTGGCCCAGACGCTCGGACGAGCCGTCGCTCCATGAGGCGAACAGGACGCGCTTGCCTTGCTTGGACAAGGCCTTGGCGTGGTCGGTGACGGCGGTGAACAGGTTGGTCGAATCGAGCAGACGTTCCTGCGAGAAGTTGCGTCCCGGCCGGCCACCAAGATCCACAACCGTCTTGCCTTCGGTCTCGAACGGCTCGAAACGGCGCGTGCGGTGATCCGCCAGGGCCAGCTTCCATGCCTTCTCGTCGAGATAGAGGCGCTTGGGCGGAAGTGCGCGATAGCCGCCATTGCCCTTCTCTTTGGCTGCCTCGGCGCGCAGTTCGTAGGCGTCCTGGATGGTCGCTTCGCGCTCGGCCACCGCATTATCGGTCAGCGCGTCGAGCATGATCAGGGTGCGCTCAGGCAGGTAATCAAAGACGCTGTCGAGGCGGTCGTAGAACAGCGGCAGCAGGTGTTCGATACCCTGGCGGCGGATGCCGGCCGACAGCGCGGCATAGAGCGGAT
>CBIHPL010000436.1:0-3650 GCA_966212005.1 uncultured Asticcacaulis sp. | reverse complement strand
CTGCGGTCGTGACGCCGGCGTCGGTCTGGGCTTGGGCGGTCGGTGCCGCCTGGTCAGCGGTGCCGATGCTATTGGTGCTGGTTTGGGCCTGGGCGATGCCGGCGGCGGCCAGGGTCATTACGGCGGCGGCTGTCATCAGTTGGATCTTGAACATAGTCTCACCTCGATTATGCGCAGTCCGGAAAATCGTCCCGGGCGTTGAACCAGAACGCGTTGGGGGAGGAGCTGCACGACAAATGAACACTCATAATACGCCCGTTCTGGCGGATTGCCGGCCGGGCCATACACCGCCCGCCAATGCAGGCAGGAGTGGTCGCAGTGTCCTTGGTCGCGGATAAAGAGTTAAGCCGCATCGCGCCGGAGGTGACAAAATCCGGGTAAAAAAGCCCCGGCGCCTGTGTGGGCACCGGGGTTCATAGGGCCAAAATCGTGAGCCGGTTACCAGACGTCGTAAATGACGTCGAGGATTTCACCGGTCCGAAGGTCAATCAGGACGGCATCCTGACCGACGAAGAACCAGCCGCAGCCATAGGGCGGGGAGGGCAGGCCGTAATAATCCCAGTCATAGATGCGATAGCTGTAGAAGTAGCTTGGCAGGACTTCACCACGCGCCCAGCGGTAGTTGTAGTAGCTGTCCGGGACCCGGTAATAGCCGCGCCCGGGGAAGAAGTAGAAGCCGAGGCGGACGCCACTGTAGGAACGCCAGCGGTTGTCGTTACGGTAGTCGAAGCGTCGGCCGCCGTGGTTGCCGTTCCATCCGCCGCGATCGCGGTCGCGGTTCCAGCTGCCATTGTTCCGGTCGTTGCGATCATGGTTGCGGCCGTCATTGTCACGGCGACCATCGTTGTCACGGCGACCATCGTTGTCGCGCCGCCCGTCATTGTCACGGCGACCGTCGTTGTCACGACGTCCGTCATTGTCGCCGCGATTGCCTTGCCAACCGCCGTTCGGGCGTCCATCGCGCCGGCCATCATTGTCCCGGTCGCGTGCCCCGCCAATACTGCCGCCGTCAGGCACGGTGGTGCCGGGCGTGCCGTTATTGCCGCGATTACCCTGCCACCCTCCACCGGATCGGCCGTCGCGCTGACCGTCATTGTCCCGGTCACGACCGCCGCGATAGCCGCCGGAGTTCGGCGTGCCGGCCGCGCCGTCATTGCCGCGATTGCCGCGCCAGCCGGAACTGCGGCCGTCGTTGCTGTCGGGAGTGGCCTGGTATCCGCCATTATTACGCGGAGAATTGTCGCGGCCGTCATTGCCACGGCTGCTTCGGCCGCCACCGTCGCCTGAACCGCGGGATTGACGGCTGCCGTCGCTTTGGCGTCCGCCGCCATAATTTCCGCTCGACCTGGGCGCCGGCGGCTCTGAGAAGGGGGCGCTGGCGCGACTGCCACCGTCGCCGCGGTCGCGGTTAGGTACGCCGCGCAGGCCGCCATGTGGTGCCTTTTCACGATCGGCGGCGAAGCTGTATGACGGCGGGACGGCAAGGCTCATCAAAAGGATGAATGCCAGTCCGGGCACGGCCAGTTTGGCCTTTTTTGCGTACATAGGTTTCCTCATTGTCCAGCCAGGTCACCGTTTTTGACGGTTTCACGCGTACCTGGGACGCTGGGCGATAACCATTATCGTCTTGACCACTTTTATGACTCCGTCGATGTGAACCGAACCTGAACGGATTGCGGCCGGTTTTCGGCGGTTAAACAAGGATTGATTTCCGTGGGTCTGTTGCCGGAAGACGTGATTCAACTGTGTCGTTAATCATGATATTAATTTCCGTGCTGCGCGACATGTGTGTATTTTCAGGAATATTGACGGCCAATAAACAATTTTTACTCAAAAATTTACGGACACGTAACGTATATATATTTATATGTTAATGTATATTTTAATATTAATTTGTCATTTACATAAAAAATTCAATCTAAATTTTGATGTTAACTTTAATTTCATGGGCGGATGTTGAAATCGTCGTTATCAACTCTTGTGGAGACGCGCCAGAACAGCGCGGCATCAAAACGATGAATACGACCGAAGTCCAAACCCTGCCCCTGCCGACCCCTGAAATGTCGGGTGACGAGCTTTTCCGCCTGGGCATGATGTACTCGACCGGCCAGGGCGGCGCCCCCCTCGACATGATCTCGGCGCACATGATGTTCAACCTGGCTGCCATGCGCGGCTCGATGGAAGCCAGCGTCTATCGCCGCGAACTGTCGCGCGAAATGGACCGCGAGGATATCGCCGAGGCCCAGAAGGCCGCCCGCCAGTGGATCGACGCCGGCCGCATCGGTCTGGCTGCTTAATAGCGATCAAGGATAGCTGTTGAGCTCCTTTGCCTGGCGCTCAGTCGCCGCGCAGGCTTTCGCGCAAACGTGCGCGGCGGCCGGTCGGCCTTGCCGAGCCGCCCAGCGGCCTGGAGTTCAGAGTTTTAGTGAACGCCTAAATTTTTGAACGGCCGCCGTCAGTTGAACGTGCGGTACATGAAGTAGTTCAGTATCCCGCCGGGAATCAGCTGGTTGACCCACTGATCGACGAACACGCCGGCTTCGGCGATGCTGGTGCGGGGCACGAACAGAATGTCGAACCGGCGCAAGGCCGTCATCTGGCTGCGCTGCCCGTTGAGAATCGCCTTCAGGTCGATTGCCCGCCGCATGGCCCGGCCGTCGTGCCCGCGCCGGATAATCACGACCTTTTTCGACTTGGCCGTGGGCAGGAAGCCGCCGGCCGCCATCACCGCCTGAAGCGCGTCCATATCCCCCTGGATTTCGACCCAGCCCGGCGCGCGCACTTCGCCGCCGACGAGGACCCGCGTCGGCGCCGTATCGCCGGGAAATACGCTGACGTCCGGATAGCGCAGCACGCTGGCGTAGCGCGCGGAAATCTCCTGCTGAAGCTGCGGCACGGATTTGTAGGCCGCCATTACCTGGCCGATCTGGGGCAGGGTGATGCGCCCGTCGGCGCCGACCTGGGTCTGGCGGTTGAGCTCGGGCGCCGAGGTCACGCTGATCTCAAGCTTGTCGCCGGGAAAGAACAGATAAAGGGGCTCGTCGTCCTGCCATTCCGAAAATTCGATCAGGGGCGCCTCTGCCTGGCGCTGTCCGGCGCGCGCGCCCACGGGCGCCATCGCGGCGGCGGTCAGGGCGGTAAGAATGAGTCGGCGCGTCAGCATGCTGGGAAGGCTAATGCCACTTCCTGTATCGGAAAAGCAAAATTGCTTGAGGGCAATGCTAAACCGGTAAAGTGGTAAAGATTCATTAATCGCGGCCAAGATAAGGTTAACGGTGCTGCCGGAATCGGCTGCACGGTGATTGGCAAGGACCCCAGACTCAATGCATCCAGGCAGGACCATGGACGAGCACGACCCTGCGTATCCGCGTAGCCGTGCCCAGGTCCGCCAGGCGAAACAGGGGGAAGGCCCAAGGAGCAGTATGGCGAGCGGTAAACGACAGCTGCGGCTCGATCCGGCCGATATCCTCCCGCGCCTGCGGCGTGAGGTGTGGCTGATGCTGGCTGTCTTTATCGTCCTGTTCGGCCTGGAGCCGCGCGGCCGTACCCAGCAGGCTGAAGAGCTGACCTTCGATGACGGTCAGTTCCGATCGGTCGAAGGTGTCGTCAAGGCGCATCAGCACGTCGCCGACCTTGACCGTGTCGCCTTC
>CBIHPL010000435.1:0-3655 GCA_966212005.1 uncultured Asticcacaulis sp. | reverse complement strand
GGCGATCATGGACCTGATGACACAGAAACTCGACAAGGCGGGCGATGCGCGCCTAAGCGATCCGGCGCCGCGCTGGCTCGACGGCGTCAAGGGGCTGTTCCTTGTCTATCCCTATATCAATTTCATGGCGCGATCGGTGACGCGGCCGTGGCAGCATAAACCCAAGACCCTGGCTATCCTGACCCTGTCCGACCATCTGGCGACCTATAAACATTATCTGCGGCTGATCGTGTCTTTGCGCAAACAGGGCGTCGATGCGACGACGACCACGGTTAATGCCACTCATGCCTTTGACGAAGAAGGCATCGATCGCACCCGCATCATGCGCTACGACGGTGAAGCGCTGACCGTGACACTCGACACGCTGAAAGAATTCATCGCCGAAACGATATAATAAAGGCCGCCGGATGATCCGACGGCCTTTATTATTTGAACTAGCGGTCTTCTTCGTCTTCGCCGGGCAGGCCGTCGATTTCTTCGTCGAAATCGGCGTCGTCTTCGTCTTCGAGGAAGGGAACGTCGTCGGCGTCATCATCGACGAGGTCGGCGTCTTCGATATCCATATCGACCGAGTCGCTACCGCCGCCCACGCGGGCCGGATCGGCCGGGTCGAGGTCTTCGTCTTCGTCGACGATCAGCGTATCGTCCGCGACGACTTCGTCAATTTCAGGTGTTACGACTTCGGGCTCTTCGTCCTCGTCGTCGCCCTGAGTCTTGCCCTTCACCTGATCTTCGGCTTCCTCGTCCGTATCCTCGTAGTCCGGAGCCGTGGTGCGGACGCGTGTACGGCGCGTGCGGATCACTTCTTCCTGGTCGAATTCGAACGCGCATTTCGGGCAGTGCGCGGGGCGGTTGTTCAGGTCGTAGAACTTGGCCGTGCAGTTGGGGCAAACCTGTTTGGTGCCTAAGGCGGGATCAGCCACGGGTGGTCCTTATCAATCGGAATAAAAAAATGCGTTTGCGATTGGCCCCCTTGCCACTAGATAGGCCTCCTGTCAAAAGCTTAAATCCCGCCAGGCCTCATTTTTTTTGCTCGGATTTCTCCGCGAGCCAAAACAAGCCCCTTTTTATCGACGCGTCCATGAATCCCAGCCAAGCTACCGCCGTAAGATTGATAACTCCCAAGACGGCTATTGCCGGTCGAATTGCGCTTCCCGGATCGAAGTCCATTACCAACCGGGTTCTGCTGATTGCAGCGCTTGCGGTGGGCAAAAGCCAGATCAGCGGTGCGCTCAAAAGCGACGACACGAAATATATGGCGCGTGCTCTTGCACAGTTGGGCGTGACGGTCACCGATACAGGCGACACGGATTTTCTGGTCGAAAGCACGGGCACGCTGACACCTTCAGCTGAGCCGCTGTTTCTTGGCAATGCCGGCACTGCCGTTCGCTTTCTGACGGCGGCAGCCGCGAATATTGACGGCACGACGGTCCTGACTGGCGACGAACACATGCAGAAACGTCCGATCGCGCCGCTGGTCGAAGCCTTGAATAATGCCGGGGTCACGGCGACCGCGCCGACCGGCTGTCCGCCGGTCACAGTTACGGGCACGGGCGGTTTCACCAACCGAGCCATTGACGTCGATGCCAGCCTGTCCAGCCAGTATGTCTCTGCGCTGCTGATGGCAGGCACCAAGGGTAATGCCCCCTTAAGTCTGCGCGTCAAGGACGGCGACATCGGCGCACTTGGCTATATCGATATTACCCTGGCCTGCATGCGCGCTTTTGGTGCGCGGGTAACCCAGACGGGTCCGCTGGCCTGGGAAATCAACAATTCGCCTTACGAAGCGCGCGACTACTGGGTCGAGCCCGACGCCAGCGCGGCTACCTATATCTGGGGCATCAATGCGCTGTTGGGCGCGAATATCGATATCGGCATTGCGCCCGACGCCATGATGCAGCCCGATGCCAAGGCCTACGATTTCATCAGACAGTTCCCAAACCTCCCTGCCGTAATCGACGGCAGCCAGATGCAGGACGCCATTCCGACCATCGCTGTCCTGGCGGCCTTCAACAACCACCCGGTCCGTTTCGTCGGCATCGCCAATCTGCGGGTCAAGGAATGCGACCGGATCAATGCCGTCGCCACGGAACTCAACCGCATCCAGCCGGGCCTGGCCGAAGAGATCGGCGACGACCTTTTGATCACGCCCGACCGGACCTTGATCGGCAAGACCGTCGCAGCCAGCATCGAAACCTATCACGACCATCGCATCGCCATGTCATTTGCGCTCGCGGCACTGGTCATCGACGGCATCCGCATTCTCGATCCCGGCTGTACAGCCAAGACCTATCCCGGCTACTGGCGCGACCTGGAAAGCGTCGGCGTTGCGATGGCGTTTGAGTAACGGCCATGGCGCTGATCATAGCATTCGACGGCCCGGCCGCGTCGGGCAAGGGCACCCTGGCCTCGGTCATTGCTACCGACTACGGCCTGCCGTTTCTCGATACCGGCCTGCTATACCGCGCTATCGGTCATCTGGCATTTCACCACGACGTGCCACATTCCGAAGTCGAAGTCCTGGCCGCGCTCGCCAAGGAAATCGACGCGGATCTGCTAGCTGACGAAGCTCTGCGCGGCCGGGAAGCCGGTGAGCGCGCCTCCCAGGTTGCCGCCATCCCGCAGGTTCGTGCGGCGCTGAAACAGTATCAGATAGACTTCGCCAATCAGCCATCGGGTGCCGTGCTCGATGGCCGCGATATCGGCACGGTCATTGCGCCGAATGCGCCGGTCAAGATCTTCGTCACCGCCCGCCCGGAAATCCGCGCCCACCGCCGCTGGCTGCAACTCAGCAAGGTCAATCCGGACCTCAAACAGGAAGAGGTCCTGGAGGACATCCGCGTCCGCGACGCCCGCGATTCCGGCCGCAGCGATGCGCCGCTGGAGATGGCCAAAGATGCGCTCTTGCTTGATACCTCCGACTTGGGTATAGAAGCCGCCATCACAGCTGCGCGTTCCCTTGTGAAAGACCGGTCTGGCGTTTCCTAAACGTCAAATCTCAAGCCCGGTCCAAGAGGCACCACAAACAGACGCCCTCGGACGGTCCGCCGTCGCAGCGAAGAACGACCGGTTCGCCGGACCCCATGACAATCAAAGCCGCACCCCGCGCGATCTCCCCAAAGGCATCTGGCCTCTATCTTCCTTTGGGGATCAAAAGATCACAGGACACGCGCCCACAAACCAAAGAGACTACATGAGCGATTACAATCCCTCGCGCGACGATTTCGCAGCGCTTCTCGATGAAAGCCTGCACGGCCGCGACATGCTCGAAGGCCAGGTCATTCACGGCCTCGTCGTCGCCGTCGACAAGGACAGCGTCACCGTTGACGTCGGCCTGAAGACCGAAGGCCGCATTCCCCTTAAGGAATTCGGTTCCGAAGGCGCGAGCCTTAAGAAGGGCGACACCGTCGAGGTGTATCTGGAGCGCGTCGAGAACGCCATGGGCGAAGCCGTCATCAGCCGTGAAAAGGCCCGCCGCGAGGAAGCCTGGACCCGTCTGGAAGCCGTCTTCAACCGCGGCGAGCCGGTCATGGGCACCATCGTCGGCCGCGTCAAGGGTGGCTTCACCGTCGATATGGACGGCGCATCGGGCTTCCTGCCGGGTTCGCAAGTCGACATCCGTCCGGTCCGCGACATCGCTCCGCTCATGGGCAAG
>CBIHPL010000434.1:0-3656 GCA_966212005.1 uncultured Asticcacaulis sp. | reverse complement strand
CAGGAACGACCGCATGAAAACATCCTGGACACGAAAAACCGTTCAGGCGTAACACAGGCGTTTTGTGAACAAAAATTAACAACCGGAAAGGTTTCATTTTTGACGACCTTTCCACATCGCCGTCCCTATTGAACAGACGGTTAATTCCTCCTAACCTGACTTGCGGGGTGCGTCACGGATCGGGAGGTCGCAATGAGGTGGGATTTAGGCCGCACCAGCGGTGTGCAGGACCGGCGCGGCATGGGCGCAGGCGCGATTGCCGGCGGCGGCGGTATCGCTACGATCGTCATCGCCCTGATCGGCTACTTTGTATTTGGCATAGATCCGCGCACCTTTCTCGATACCGCAGGGACGCAGCAGGTCGCCGGCAGCCAGCAGGTCGCAGCCAGCGCATGTCCCGAAGGCGACGATTCGTGCCGGTTCGCCGATGTCATCCATACCTCGACCATCGACACCTGGGGGCCGCTGTTCCAGGCACGCAACCAGGCCTATCACCCTTCGCAACTCGCCATCTATACCGGAGGCACCGCGACCGGTTGCGGCATGGGACAGTCGGCCATGGGGCCGTTCTATTGCCCGGCGGATGACACCATCTATATCGACCTGACCTTCTTTCACACGCTCGACAAGGACCTTGGGGCACCCGGCGATTTCGCCAAGGCCTATGTCATCGCGCACGAAGCCGGCCACCATGTGCAGAACCTTTTGGGCATCAGCGACAAGGTCCAGGCGGCCCAGCAACGGCTGAACCAGGCCGAAGGCAATATCCTGTCGGTAAGGCTTGAGCTCCAGGCGGACTGTTATGCCGGTGTCTGGGCGCGGCAATCGAACACCAAGCTGAACTGGCTGGAAGCCGGCGATGTCGAGGAAGGTCTGCAAGCCGCCGCAGCGGTGGGCGACGACACGCTGCAAAAGCGTGCTCAGGGTACGGTCGTGCCGGACAGCTTCACGCACGGTACGTCTGCCGACCGCATGAAGTGGTTCAAGACGGGCTACGATTCGGGCAATCCCGCCCTGTGCGACACGTTCGGCTAAAACGTTCCGCGATCAAGGCGCGGTTTTCGACGCCTTACGATTCCGGCAGGGCGGCATTCAGAGACATGCCTCCGTCGCGCAGCGCCTCCGCCGCCGACTTGGCGACGTGGACGGCGGCCTTGGGCGACATCAGCGCGGCCGTCTTCATGCTGGCGTGGGTGACGCCGGCCAGGCGGGCAATCGCCATCTGGCGATAGTTGTCGAACCCCTGGACCATGCACGCTCCGGCGGACGCTTTCGCCGCTGTGCTCAGTGCGCCCAGATAGTCCTTGAGCGCGTCCTCGTCGCGCTTGACACCGTCATATTCGATGCAAACGCCGGACAGGCCGCATTTGTTGAGCGTCGAGATGACCTTGCGGTCAGGGCTGACGGAGCCCACGACGGTCATGCAGAACGGCTTGATCATCGAAACGATTTCGAGCACGCGATGCGGAGGGACCCCGTCCAGACCGCGCACTTCGAACAGAACCTTCAGGCCCAGTTCGGCTGCCGTGCGCGACACTTCGGACGTAATCTTTTGCCGCGCCCGCGCCGAGGCAAAGGTCGAGAACGCCGCGGGAACGACAATCATCATCTTACGCTGTTCAGCCGTCTTCAACTTCAACAGCTTCAAGCCCTGGTCGATATTGGTCAGGTCGACGTGCTCGCGCAGGTTCCAGTCGAGATTGGCAAGCGCCTTGCGGTCAAGCAGGGTGTTGTCGAGGTTTTCCATGACCATGGCTTCGAGGCGATGGCCGATCATGACCATCTTCTTCATCTCGAACAACGGCTCGACCGCACTCGCGACTTTCAGATTGCGGCCGCCATAGCTTACAGTTGCCGCAACAATCACCGGGCGGTTCGCCGCCTGGCCCTGCGCGCCGGCCCCATTCGCGGTGTCAGCCGCGGCGTCGCTGTTGAAATGCCCGCTACGCGTCCTGATCGGTCCCTGGTCAATCTCGCCCGGTCCAAACCAGGTGTTCAGGTCAATCTTTTTGATCAGGAAGGAATCGACGTCTTCGACGTGCACTTCGTAGATCGGAACTTCAAGCGACGACATATCGCCGACGAAAAAGCTGCACAGATCGCGCCAGATGTCAGCCACGGCCAGAGCGCCCTTGCGCGAGCCTACCGACGGCATCAACGCCATCCAGGCGTCGTCATTGATCTTGACGCACCAGTTCGGCTCTTCGAACTGGCGTTCAAAGGTCGTCTTCAGGTGCTGGAAAACGAACTCGGCCTTGGCATCCCACTTGGCGCCCAGACGCACGATGAGAGTGTCGAGCTTCAGCAGAAACGCACGGCCGGTGACATCGACCTTCGTTTCGCGCAGACGCTCGACGATGACCACCGCGTCCTGGCGCACCAACGGCAACTTTTCGGTGCCGGAGGCCAGTGCGGCGATATCCGCGGGAACAGCCGGTTGAGTATCGGACATGCAACGCCCTTGTGGGGAGTACTAACAACAATCTTCCACACTAAAACCGGTCAATTGAAACAAGATTAACAAAGCGGTCAAAAATCTGAAAAACTGTAAGTTCGACAAATACAACTCGTATCATAAAACATTAAGCAAGTGTTCACCATGCCGTGTCAGTTTCCGTTAAGACTGATTCTGTTTGTCGGGTTAGGGACACCTCCTTGCGTACGCACGCTCTCACCGTAGCCGATCCCGCGTCGTCAAACGCCGCACCGGCGCCGCTGACAATCGCCCGCCCCCCGGCGCATCCCCGCGACTTCCGCGCGTCCTCCGGTAACATCTGGCTGGCTCATAGCCAGGCACGGCCGCTGGAACGGCAAGCAGAACCCGCGCCGGTGATCCAGTCGCTTCAGGATCTTGTCGTCCAGCTTTGCCGGATGCCCGTCGATCTGGCTGCGCCTCTGATCGGCGGTTCGCTGTCTTCGCTCGACACCCCTGCCCTGCTGGCCCTGATCGCCGCCACGAGTGAACCTCATCACCTCCTCGTCGCGCGGCGCACAGACCTGGATAGCCAGGTCGTCAAGGCGCTGATCCGGTCGAACTCGGACTCTGTCTGGCTTGCATTGGCGGAAAACCATGCGCTTGTGTTCGACACCGACGACCAGACCGTCCTTACCCGGCTTTCCCACGACCGCCCGGCCCTGCGCGCCTCGCTCCTGCGTCACCCGTCCCTGGCGCGCGCGAATCGCCGCACCATTGCCGGCTACGGCCTAAGTGATGACAATCTGAAACTCGTGCGAATATTGCGTGCCGGCCATTCCAGCCTCTTTATACTGGAAAGCGCCCGCCGGATGGATTGCGAAGCCACCCATTTACAGCGGAGTCTTACCGGTCCCTCCGCCGCGCCACTGGCCTTGCTGTGCTGCGCCCTGGGCTTTGATCGCGCCGTCTTTCTCAACCTGTTGCCGCACTGGCAATCCGCGCATCCAGGTGACGCCGATTGCAACACCGCGCACAAGCCGCTGATCCTGTCGATCTTCAGCCTCTCCCCAGCCGAAGCCCGGCGGAAACTTCTGGCGTCCAGCCCGCCTGCCCGCTGTTTTCCTTAGACTTTGACGTGCAACCTGCGCTAGACCTAATGCAATGTCACTGCGCCTCGACTTCACCGCCTCAGAACGTCCCGAAGCCCAGGCTGCGTGCGCCAGGCTCAAGGCCCTTTATG
>CBIHPL010000433.1:0-3661 GCA_966212005.1 uncultured Asticcacaulis sp. | reverse complement strand
AAGCGCGTTCGAAACCTGATTGCGGACGGACCCTAGATCAATGGCGTGAAGCCACAATCTCGCAGATAGCTGTACGTGCCGTCATAATATTCCGGCGGACGCGTGCTGTCCGCCGCATCGCCTTTCGGTACAAATATGACCATACCCTGGCGCGCACGGGTCAGGAGGACACGATAGGCGTTGCGCAGGTAAAGCCGGCGAAAGCGGTCATTGATTGACTGCCAGCGCGTGCCCTTGAATGTCCATCATGGCGCAAGTCGGCATCCCAGCAGACGGCGGCGTAGTCAAGCTCCAGCCCCTGCACGTCGAACTCGCTGGCGACCTCCTCCATATAAAATGACGAACGCACGTCATTGCGGTCATTGAGGAACCAGTTGGCCGGATCGATGCCCGCCTTGACGTGCACCCCTTCCGGCCGCAGCCGGTGAGCGCCCGACGAAGCCACGACGCCGTAGCGTTCCGAGCCGCGCGCCCTTGCCCTCAGCCAGTTCCTGGCGGCGGCAAGATCGCGGGTAATCATGAGTGGATATTGGCCGAGTTGCCCGGATGCCGTCTTTGCCGCCTCGACCTCGTCGTTCAGGACGTGGGCTATAAAGGCCGACAGGGTTTCGGCGCGGAACGACCGCATCGATACGCTGAGGTGCAGATCTTCGTTCAGCACAACTGCGGCCCGGTCGATAAAGGCGCGGGCATCGTCCTTCAGGTCGTAGTCCGGCTGGACGATCTGCGCCGACGCATGGACCTGCCAGTGCGGGAAACGGTCTCGAATGGCCGCCATCCATTCCGACAATCCGGCCTCTCCCGTATTGATCTCCTGACCGCCACCGATCAGGCAGACGACCGTGCACCAGTCGGGATGGCGGTCCATGACGCTGAGAAGGAATTCCGGCTCGGACATGTCGAAATCGGCCACGCCCTTCTTGCGCTGCATGAAGCTCGACGCCTGCGCCTGCGTCCAGGCACGCTGGGCCTCGTCGAAGACCACAACGTGATCAGACGGCGCCGTCTGGCTGCGCGTCGCATATTCATCGCGGAATTCATGGATGTTCTGGATAAAGGCCCGCACCTTGCTGTGGGCTAAGGTCCGCGACGTGTTTTCTCGGGTCGCCTGGTCGCGCGCCAGGGCCTGCTGCAACACCTGGATCAAGGGACCATTGCCGGTCAGGTAGGTGGCGTGGGCGGTTTTGTCCTCGCTGCGTTTGGTCGCGATGTTCAGCCCGGCCAGAGTCTTGCCGGCGCCCGGCACACCGGTAATAAAGCAGATGGCCTTTTGACTATTGGCGCGTGCCTCATCGATAACGCGTCCGATCGCCGCTTCGGTCCGGGTCAGGTTGATGGCGCCGGCATCGCGGCGCGTGATCTCCTCGACATTGTGATTGGCGTAGAGCGCCTGCGCCGCCTGGATAATGGTCGGCGTCGGCCGATAACCGCTGGCGGCCCAGGCGGTGGCGTCCATAACGACGTGGCGATGTTGGGCGCTCGCCATCTGTATAATGTCGGCCAGGTCGATGACGGTGGACAGAACCGGCCTGGCAACCTGTCCAAGTGCCATTTCCAGCTGGACGGCGCGCGCAGCCCTCGCCTTGGTCGGCACCAGGATCGGAACGATCGAAAGCGCGTGACTGCCCTCGTGGAAATTCTTCAGGTCGAGCGCATAGTCCTCGACCTGTTCGATAGCATGGCGATCGAAGGCCTCACCGCCGACCTTGAACTCGATAACGAAGACGCAATCACCGATGACCAGCACGGCGTCGGCGCGCTTGCCCATGCGCGGGATCGAAAACTCGAACGCCAATGTGTAGGCGTCGATCTGCGCCAGGGCATTGCGCAGGATGACGATCTGCTGAAGCCAGGCGCCGCGCTGCTCGATCTCAAGCGTGAAATGATGACTGCGCGTCAACTCGCCCAGAATGTGGTCGTCGGAATCGCTCTCGAATTTCCTGCGATCGGCTGTGTAATAGGCGCGCATGGCCCCTCCCCTCCGCCCTGTCTGCCAGGTCGCACGGGTTGGCGCAAGATGACTTGCCTTACGGCATGACGATACCAATCTTGATACGACAGGGAGGCCCCATGACCATCACCACGACATTGAATGGGTATATCCGCCGCGACCTCGAACCGGATGGCCCGGTGCTCATCCGGGTGAATGGCCCTGCCGACGGCGTCATGCCGTGGGAAGCCGCGCCCCCCGTGGACATTCGTGACGCCCGCCCCCTGCAGGCCGGCGCACGCGAAGATACATTCCTGAAAGACCACGGCTTTGTCCTGCTGACGCATGTATCGGCCGTGGAGAACTGGGATTCAGGCGGCGACACACCTTATGCTCAGAACGAAATCATCCGCGTCTACATGCCCGAGATCGACGCCCTCATTCGTACGCGCCTGTTGCCGGGCATAACCGTCGAAGTCGAGCAGGGTCCATATCTTGTCCGCCGCGGGCCGAATGCCAACGGATATGCGCAGGGCATACATAATGACTACGGCCTGACAGCCGATGACTACCAGGAAAGCCTGGAAGCCTGGTCAACGCCGGAATATGCCGCGGCGTGGCGGCAAAGGTTCGACCGACACGACGTAGCCGGCTTCGTGGTCATCAACTTCTGGCGCACGGTCAATATGGATGGGCCGTTGAAGCATCTTCCCCTGGCGGTCTGCGATCCCCGCACCGTCGCGCCGGAAGACAAGGTCCCCGCCGCCCTGGTCGGATTTACGCCAACCGGCAAGAATACCAACCAGTTGTCGCTGCGCTACTCGCCCGGCCAGCAGTGGTGGTACTATCCGGATATGACGACAGATGAAGTCCTGGCCTTCAAGATCTTCGAATATATGAAGGACAGCCCCTACGCCGCTCCCGACACCTGTTTCCATACGGCCTTTGCCGATCCGACCGCTCCGGCCGACGCCCCGCCACGCAACAGCTGCGAACATCGCGTCGGGGTATTCATCATGCACGATTAAGTTTGCAGTAGCGATATTATCTGACTAAAGTCAGATAATGCAAACGCAGATCCAACAGGTTCGCCGCTTCAACCGTATCGTGTCCCAGCGCGCAGGCGTGCTCGACAGCTCCTATCTGGGCCAGGGACGGCCTCTGGGCGAAGCGCGGCTGCTCTTCGAAATCTCGGAAGCCGGTTGTGACATCCGGACACTTCGCGACCGGCTGGGGCTGGACTCGGGCTATGTCAGCCGGCTGTTGCGTGCCCTTGAACGGGAGGGGCTGGTGCGTCTTGCCCCGTCCGAGGCCGATCGACGCGTGCGATTGGTTACCTGGACCGCCGCCGGCCGCGATGTCGTGGCAACCTATGACCGTCTGTCGGACGGGCAGGCGCAAAAAATTCTGCACCCGCTCGATGACCGGCAGCGCGAACGGCTGGTCACGGCCATGGCCGAGGTCGAGCGGCTGTTGCGCGCGGCCGCGATTACGATCACCCTAGAAGAACCCGACAGCCCTGCTGCCCTCGCCTGCCTCGCAAACTACGGCGCCGAACTGGCCAGGGTCTTCGAGCAGGGCTACGATCCCGCGGGTGACGGGCCGCCGGATCATGACGATTATCGACAACCACAGGGCGGCTTTCTGGTGGCATGGCTTGACGGCCAGCCCGTCGGCTGCGGCGCGTGGAAACGGCTTGAGCCCACCACCGGCGAAATCAAGCGTTTGTGG
>CBIHPL010000432.1:0-3662 GCA_966212005.1 uncultured Asticcacaulis sp. | reverse complement strand
ACATCGACGTCCTTCGGCTGGCTGATCGCATAGGCAATAGCATTCGCAATCGCTTCAGCCGGCAGCGCGATCGCACGGAATTCCTTCATGAATTCCTGCGACGCCGGATCGGTAATCGTCCCGGCCAGTTCGGACGTCGTCACACCCGGCGCCACCGTCGTCACCCGCAGGAAGTTCGACTCCTGACGCAGACCATCCGAAATGGCGCGGACCGCGAACTTGGTGCCGCAATAGATGGCCGCCGTGGGATAGGTGTTGTAGGCAGCGATCGAAGACACGCTGATGATCTGGCCTTCGTTTTGCGCCTTCATGACCGGCAAAGCTGCGGCAATGCCATACATGACGCCCTTGATATTGACGTCGACCATGCGGTCCCACTCATCGACCTTCAGCGCCTCCATGGCCGACAACGGCATCAGCCCGGCATTGTTTACCAATACATCCAGCCGGCCGAAGCGCGCGACGGCCGCTGCCACAAAGGCCGACAGATCGTCACGCTTGGTCACATCCAAAGCCACGAAATGCGCCTGACCGCCCGCCGCCGTGATCTCGGCGACCAGAGCCGCAAGACGATCCGTCCGTCGCGCGCCCAGCATGACCTTGGCGCCCTTGGCCGCCAGAACGCGTGCCGTCGCTTCGCCGATACCGCTGCTGGCGCCGGTGATAGCGACAACCTTGCCTGCTACATTTTCCATGTCATTTCTCCATCAAAAGGCAGCCGGGAGTGACTGCGTCGTGAGCTGGAAAATAGGAAGGAGAGGCCAAAGGCGGTAATGCGATAATCCACTATGATTGCACGATCCTCCAAATATGAGCCGCGTAGCTACAACAAAGCCGTAAAATACGTGTAGTACTATTGTCCGAAACTGGATGCGCTCCCAATGACCGACACCACCGAACTTGCCACCGTCATGCGCCGCCATGCCCACGCTGAGGGCATGCTGGACACCGCCATCGACGGAATCAACCTGATCCGCACCGACACGCGCACCCAACCGATCCATGTCGTGCATGTGCCGGCGCTGTGCATCATCGCGCAAGGCAGCAAGACCGTCCGTCTGGAAGGCGAAGAATTCACCTATGCGCCTGGTCAGCACCTCAGCATCGCCGTCGACCTGCCACTGAGTGGCGAAGTCATCGAAGCGACGCCCAACCAACCCTATCTGTGCCTGAAGGTCGATCTCGATCCGCTGATGCTGGCAGCGATGCTGAAGGAAGCCGGCGTCGCCAAGCCGCCGTCGGACCATAGCGGCCGCGGTCTGGCGATCGGCTTGTGCGAGCAGGAGGTCATTGACGCGGCGACGCGTCTGGTGAAGCTGCTCGACACACCTGCGACTGCGAAGATCCTGGCGCCCCTGGCGGTGCGCGAACTGCTCTATCGCCTTATCCTTTCGGGGCATGCCGAGGGCTTGCGCCACATTGCCTTTGCCGATTCTAGGCTTAGGCGCATCGGCCAGGCGATCAACTGGATCACCAGCAATTTTCGCGAACCGTTCGCCATTTCCAGCGTCGCGGCCGCCGCCGGCATGAGCCCGTCGTCGCTGCACGCCCATTTCAAGGCGGTGACGGCGCTGACGCCGTTGCAATACCAGAAGCGTCTCAGATTGCAGGAGGCCCAGCGACTGATCTTGAGCGGCGCCACTGACGCCGCCGGCGCTGCCTTCCATACCGGCTACGATAGCCCTTCGCAGTTCAGCCGCGACTACCGGCGTGTGTTCGGCGCCCCTCCAATCCGCGACATGGCCCGCATGAGAAAGAGGGGCGCGCATCTGGAGCAGGCTGTCTGACGCTGTCAAAATCCCGCTTTTTGACAACATTGATAAAAACGGCGTGATTGGCACCCCGCCAAGTCATGGATAACGATAAATTTTTCTCATTTCCCCGACATGTTCAGCAACAGTTTGTTAACCGAGATGGCGGAAAACGGACGGGAAAGTTGCGTATCCAGTTCCAGAAGGGGCAAAATAGAGTGTTTGACCGATTGAGGCCTTACTTGCCTACTGCACTTATCGCACTTGTATTGACCTATGTCTGCGTCCAGTATCTGACGGGCGACAAGGGTTTCTTTTCTCAAGAATCTCGCGACCGTGACTTGGTCGTGAAAGAGCAGCAGCTCGCTCGACTTCAGTCCGAGCGTGAAGATCTGGAGGCGCGCGCCAAATACCTGCGCACCGACAATCTTTCCAAGGATCTTCTTCAGGAACGCGCCCGTGTCCTGCTGGGGCTGACCGAGCCGCACGCCTACGTCATTCGTTACAACACGGCGACCGGCGCCAATTCCTGATCTCCTAATACCACTTTACGCGAAGGCATGCTTCTCATAAAGGGAAGAGGCCTTTGCGCGTCCGCGCATCTGGTGTCCACTTCAGAGGGGGTGTGCGCCAATCGATAAGGGCTTCGGCGCCGCCTTTTTGCGCGCCTGTATTTGCGGCCGAATCTCCCCATAACGGCCGAAACACTTGAGGAGGTGTCCATGGCGCGTGCTGCCCAAAAAGACGCTAAGACCAGCGATTCCAAGCTGAGCAATGTATCCAAAGACGAACTGCTGAAATATTACCGTGAAATGGTGCTGATCCGCCGTTTCGAAGAGCGGGCCGGCCAGTTGTATGGCATGGGTCTGATCGGTGGTTTCTGCCACCTCTATATCGGCCAGGAAGCCGTTGCCGTCGGCATGGAAGCCGCGTCGAAGGACGGCGACCAGGTCATCACCGGCTATCGCGACCACGGCCACATGCTAGCCGCCGGCATGGACCCCAACGCCGTCATGGCCGAATTGACCGGCCGCGCGGGTGGTTCGTCGCGCGGCAAGGGCGGTTCGATGCACATGTTCGACATTGAAACCGGCTTCTTCGGCGGCCACGGCATCGTGGGTGCTCAGGTGTCGCTGGGCACGGGCCTGGCCTTCGCCGACTTCTACAAGCAGAACGGCAATGTCTCCTTCACCTATTTCGGCGACGGCGCGGCCAACCAGGGTCAGGTCTATGAGAGCTTCAATATGGCCCAGCTGTGGAAGCTGCCGGTCGTGTATGTGATCGAAAACAACGAATACGCCATGGGCACATCGCTGGCGCGCGCGTCGGCGACTGTCAACCTGTCGCAGCGCGGGGCTTCCTTCGGCATTCCGGGTGAAACGGTCGATGGCATGGACGTGTTCGCCGTCAAGGAAGCGGCGGAACGCGCCGCCGAACACGCCCGTTCGGGCAAGGGCCCCTACATCCTCGAGATGAAGACCTACCGTTACCGCGGCCACTCGATGTCCGACCCGGCCAAGTACCGGACCAAGGAAGAAGTCGATGAGGTCAAGACGACCCGCGACCCGATTGACCATATCAAGACCATGCTGCAACAGGCAGGTGTTCCCGAAGACGAGATCAAGACCATCGACAACGAAGTGAAGGCCATCGTGCTGGAGGCGGTTGAATTCGCCCAGACTTCGCCTGAACCCGATCCGTCCGAACTGTACACCGACGTTTATCTCGAGGCGTAATTTACATGACCGATATTCTTATGCCCGCGCTCTCTCCGACGATGGAAGAGGGCACCCTCGCCAAGTGGCACATCAAGCCAGGCGATGAAGTCTCCGCCGGTCAGGTGATCGCCGAGATCGAAACCGACAAGGCGACGATGGAAGTCGAAGCCGTCGATGAAGGCAAGGTCGAGGC
>CBIHPL010000431.1:0-3667 GCA_966212005.1 uncultured Asticcacaulis sp. | reverse complement strand
CGCGTCAGCGCGACTTCGGAGAAAACGGTCTGCTCAAGCAGCCGATCGACACGCACGGCTTCGCGCGGCTGGCTCTCACAGTGATAGACGCCCTCCGCTATAAGGCTTTGCGGCCATTCACGCCGATAGAGTGCGGTGGTGTAGGCGTGCGCGTCCGCAAACATGCCGGCCGTCACGAGATCGCCGGCATCCAGCCGTGGCGTGACAAGGGCCGCGTCATTGCCCGACGCCCCCGCCCCCGCTCCCTCCGCCTCGTAGACGTCGGCCTGGATACCCACGCGCGACGCCTGATAGGCCAGGCTGGCGCCAGCGATACCGGCGCCGATGATGGCGATCCGCCGGGCGTCGGGCCAGGGTGCAAACTCGCCGGGGAAGACCGCTTCCAGGCGTTCGCGCTTGCGGCCGAAGCCCGGCCGCTTTTCGATGGAAAACCCCGCAGCCTGGAGGCCGCGCCGCACGAAACCGGCTACAGTGAAGGTCGCGAGCCTGGCGCCGGGCCGCGCCCTGGCGGCAATGGCTTGAAAGACGTCTTCGGCCCACATGTCCGGATTAAGGGCCGGCGAAAATCCGTCGAGAAATATCGCGTCGGCAGAGCCCGCCCAGGCAGACAAGGCTTCACGCACGTCCATCAAGGCGACCGTCAGGCTGATTCCCCACTGCGGAAAGTCCATATGATGAAAACCATGGCGGGACCTGGGCCACTGCGCCAGCAATGCGTCACGAAACCCGTCCAGTTCCGGCCAGTTGGACAAGGCGGCGCCGGCGGCTTGGGCTGGCATAAGGAAGCCTTCGACGGAAAATACATGAAGGTGGCCGCCGGCCGGACGTGTCGCGGTCCAGAGTTGCATCAGCGCCGCGATATTCAGGCCTGTACCCAGTCCCAGTTCCAGAACACTGAACGATCCGCCGCTTTGCCAGGCCCCGGGTAAATGACATCCCTCAAGGAAGACGGCGCGTGATTCGCCCAGGCCGTCCTGAGGGGAATAGTAGATGTCGCCAAAGCGCGCCGACAGGGGCGTGCCGTCTTCGGCGAAATAGAGTTGCGGGTCATTGTCGGACATGGATGAGCGATAGCAAAGGCCCCGCCGGACTACAACAACAGCGCACAATGGCAAAAGGGCTGCGCGATGATCGCGCAGCCCTTCGTCACACCATTGCCCGTATGGGCGAATGATTAGTGAGCAGCGGCCGGAGCAGCTTCGGCAGCGGCCGGCGAAGCCGAGGTGTCGGCAGCCGGAGCGGCTTCCGAAGCCGAAGCGTCGACCGGAGCCATTTCGGCCGGAGCGGCTTCAGCCGAAGCAGCGGCTTCTTCAGCGGGCTTCGGCTGGCAAGCGGCAACCGACAGAGCGGCAACGGCAGCGGCGGCGATCAGGGCCGAGCGAACGATTTTGGAGGTCATGGATCCAGATCCCTTGTTTCTAACGTTAGGTATGCAAAGCGTGACTGTCGCCACGCCAAGACTCATACCTCAAACTGACGCAATCACAAAGTCCTCGATGCCATCCTTTGTGACCACAAGTGCACATAAAGTGCTTCAGTGCGCCGGTGAATGGTCCGCCGCCGGTGCAAGCGATGAAGCGGAGGCACTTGAAGGCGCCGCGGATGAAGGCGCTGCGGCGGGCGCTTCCAGGGCAGTTGGCGACGCCGCCATCGCTGCGGCAATGGCCGCCTGTGCGTCCTGATCCGCCGTGGGATCGCCGTTCGGCACATCATGGTGCCCGTCTTCCGCAACCGGTTCTTCGTGCGCCTCTTCCTTGGAACAGGCGGTGGCGGCCAGCAGGCAGGCCAGGACGGTGGCGGCGATTCGAATGGTTTTCATGGAAATGCGTCTTAGCACAAAAACAAAGGGCTGCGCGATCGTCGCGCAGCCCTTCGTCAAACCATTGCCCGTACGGGCGAATGATTAGTGAGCAGCCGGAGCAGCCGAAGCTTCAGCAGCGGCCGGCGAAGCCGAAGCGTCAGCAGCCGGAGCAGCTTCCGAAGCCGAAGCGTCGACCGGAGCAGCTTCCGTCGGAGCTTCAGCCGAAGCAGCTTCGGTGTCAGCCGGCTTCGGCTGGCAAGCGGCGACCGACAGAGCGGCGACGGCGGCGGCGGCGATCAGGGCCGAGCGAACGATTTTGGAGGTCATGGATCCAGATCCTTTGTTTCTAACGTTAGAGGGCAAGGAGCTGTAAACCTTGGCCCACGCACAAACTCATATCCAAAACGGCTGAGTCTCGCAAGAGGGTATTTCACAATTATGTGATCACCGTTTGCAACAAACGGGATATATTTCGTCAAATAACATGAAAAAGTGGGCAAAACGCGCGCGCATAGCGGCTTATCCGGCGAAACGTTCCACGAACGATGCTGCATTTGAAGCCGCCGGGTTCAAATCACGCCATTCGTATATACTGACTGGCGGCATTTGCTGCGCGGATAATGAACGAACACAGGTTAATAAACCCTGTACCGATCCGGACAGCCGGACTACGCAGCTTCGTTCGGTATATTGTTGAGCGCTTCTTCCATTTCGGCGAAGGACGGCTGCGATACCGACGGAATGCTGCCACGACCGATTTCGACGGAAATCTGGGCGGCGTTGCCATGCAGGTGGGCGACCAGAACCGATTGAATGATCTTATAAAAGGCGCCCTCTTCTTCAAGCACGCCTGACATGCGCGACGCAAATGGACCGGCCAGGCCATAGGCCAGCAGAACGCCCAGGAAGGTACCGACCAGCGCGCCGCCGATCATACCGCCCAGGATTTCCGGCGGCTCGGTGATCGAGCCCATGGTCTTGACGACGCCCATAACGGCGACGACGATGCCCAGGGCCGGAAAGGCGTCGGCGAGGCTTTGCATGGCATGCGCGGGGTGCAGGGCTTCGTGGTGGTGCTTTTCGAGCTGCTTTTCCATGGCATCTTCGACCTGGTGTGGATCTTCGAGGTTCATGGTCATCATGCGCAGGGTGTCGCAGATAAAGTCGATAGCGAAGTGATCCTTCATGATCTTCGGAAAACGCGTGAAGATCGTCGAATCATGCGGCTTTTCGATGTGGCTTTCCAGGGCGATGACGCCCTTGGACTTCATGGTCTTGGTCAGCAGGAACAGGAGGGACAGGAGGTCGCGATAGTCCGACGCCTTCCACTTGGCGCCGCCGAACACCTTGCCCATCCCGCTTCCCATACCCTTCAGGGTCGTCAGGTCGTTGGAAATCAAGGCGGCCCCAGCCGCGGCGCCGCCGATACCCATCAGTTCGAACGGCAGGGAGTGCAGAATGGGCGCCATGCTGCCGCCCGACAACAGATAGCTGCCGAACACCATGGCGAACAGAACGACGATACCGATGATCTGGAACATTCAGACACACACCCAAGCCAATTATTCAGGCGCACTATGGGTGTTAATCATTAAGACGCGGTTTCCCGCGCCTGCGGCTTAACCCTCTTTTTTAACAGGTGGGCGCCACCGCACGGTTTCTGCGGCGTTTAACTCGGGCGGACAGCTGGTGTTCCGCCCTGCATTACGACAAAACGATTGGCCAGGTCGAAGCTCAGATAACCGTCCGCCACTTCGTTGTTCGCCTTCTGCCATTCGCGGATCGCCTGACGCGTGCCGACGCCGATGACGCCATCGATCGTTCCCGGATTGAAGCCCGCCGCTTTCAGGGCCTCCTGGGTCTTCA
>CBIHPL010000430.1:0-3687 GCA_966212005.1 uncultured Asticcacaulis sp. | reverse complement strand
GGGCGAGGCATCCAAGGATAAGTTGGTTTTCAACCACACCCCACGGCGCCACGTGGCCAAGGTGCGCGGAAACCGCCCGCGATCTCGCGGCCGTCGGGAGCCACCAGATCGTAGCGGCCGGACAGGTGATCGCCAGGCACGATGTCACTTAAGGCTAGGGTGCCGGACAAGGCCGTACGCTCGCCACCACCCACCCACGCTGCGCGAGCCAGATAGGGCGCGCCGGGTGTCCTCCGCCCCGTGGTCATCCGCAGGACCGGCGGCACCTGCCCGCTGCCCAGCCCGCTGACTTCGAACTCGACCCGCGGTTCGCCGCCCTCGGACAAGGTGATGATGGTGGCGGGCAGGTCTTCCTGCGAACAGCCGGCCTCCGCGCGTGCCTGGAGACTGTCCGCGCCGGCGCAGGCGCCTGGGGCCGCTGCCAGCGCCAGAAGCGCCAGCAGCGGGGCAAGGAGTCTACGGCTTGGGTTGCACCACAACGGCCTTCTTGGGCAGGGTGGTTGCCCGGACGGGTGTGAGGCGCTTACGTTGAGCAGCATCGATAACCCTGTCCTTGTTGGCGTCGAGGCGCGGATTTTGCGCGATCTCGACGAAATCGTCGATACGGTTCTTGTTCAGGTCCGGATGGATGCCAGCGACCTGGTAGAAGATGCGGCTTTCGACGGGCCCGTCGACATAGGCCTTAGTTTACGCGTCCCAGTGCTTGGCCTGGGGATCGATGACCGTGGCCGACACATAGGTCGTGGTCGACGGGAAGAGCGACGCCACCGTGCCGGCGCGGCAGGACGCCGTGTCGGGTTTGTCGTCGTTGCGGTCGCCGCGCTGGCGCTTGCAGTCCGCCTCGGTCAGGGTCTGGACGAAGTGCGGCCCATCGGACAGCTTCGCGATCGGGATAGGCACCGCCTGGCCGCGCTTGAGCTCGGTCTTGGTGACGCCGACGCGCGCCTCGCGCCACGGCTTCAGCGGCTGGCCGAAGATATCGGTCAGCCTCTGTTCGCCCGGCAACATGGCGTCGATCGACAGAAGGCGCGGCAGGAAGGCCGCCCGGATATCCGTTAGGATCAACGGCGCCGCATTGAAGTTGATCGCCTGGATGGCGAAACCGCCGTCGCCGGCGTCGAGCGAACCGGTGTCGAAACCGGTGATGCGCGGATGCAGGGTCAGGACGTTGTTCGACGCGTCGATCAGGTCGACGCTGGTGATGATGATCGGGTTGGTGGTGTTGTAATTGACGCCTGAAAATCCGGTGCCGACATGGAAGACCTGGCCGCCAGCGACCTGGCCGGCCGTTCCGCCTGTCCACGACTTGGCTGTCGACCAGGTGACGGAGAATTTGTTGTACGACGTCCCCTGAAAGCTCTGTGAGCCCAGGACGCCCGATACGGTCGGCGTGCTCCACGGCGAACGGTCCCCGAGATAAGGTCCGCTGACCGTCATCGACGCCTGGGTGCTGAGGAAGTTGATACGCACCTTGACCGCCGTTTCGGCGTTGGGATTGACGAAGTCCCAGTTCCACATTGTCTGGACCGACAGGCCGACATTGGCCGCCAGGACCTCGTATTCGTGGTTGCTGAAGTGGCGGCGATAGGCGGCGCGCTGTTCATCCGTATAGTTCGAACCCTTGGCCATCAGGTGGTGCGTCAGCACGTCTTCGCCGGCCGCCACGGGCAGGCCGTCATTGTGGCTGAGGCCGTAATTGTGGCCGGCTTCGTGGGCCGCCGTGCCGCCGATCGAATGCGCCCACCGTTCCAGGGTCGAATTGGCGCCGTTCAGCGCCCCGCCCGCATTGCCGGCTGTGAACTGATAGGTGCCCGCCCAGACGTGGGAATAATCGATGGCCGTGGCGTCACCGGTATCGACGTCCTGGGCCAGACCCCACACCCAGTGCGAGCCCTCTGAGTCTGTCCATTCCGCCGTATCGGTGCCGATGGACACGACATTGCGCCGCGCCGGCCCGCTGGTCGGCCGCGTCGTCGTTTGCAGGACCTCGACATTGAACTCGCAATAGTCGTCGCTGACGACGTCGAAGATGGCGTTCTTCAAATCGGTCGCCGTCCCCGTATAGCTGGTCAGCTCGCTGATATCGAAACTTTGCGCTGGCTGGGTCGGCGTATGGCTGTCACCGAAGCTGGGATAGGTGGCGTCGTCCGTCGTCGGGAAATAGAGATAGAGCTTGTTGCCCTTGGCGCCCGGCAGGCTGCCATAACCCAGGTCGACGCATTGCGGCGTCGCCAGGGCTGCGGTTGCGGTCAAGGACGACAGGGCCGTCGCGAGTAGCAGGCTTCGCATCAGTGTCATGAGGATATCCCTTTGGACGGAACGTCGCGGCCGCCCGGCGCGGCCAGCTCAAACGTCCGGTCAGATCAATAAACAGGCACAGGGAGACGTGTTCCGCACCACAGCATGATGCAGTTTTTTGAGAAATGGCATAAGAAATACATGCCCGATTCACGCTGATCGTGCGGGACACCTACCCTGATATAATTTGAACTGAAATTCGCAAGGTACACAAAGCACTTCGACTTACGCGTACATCCGGAGCTTATCCGGTGATCGACAATTTACTAAACGCGATCGGCGCCACTATATATCAATTGCATCAATCTGGAAATATAATCTTTTAAGAATCACACGTTATTGGTGCACTGCACTTAATGCCGCTTTACCATATAGGACGTCGCGGAACCTGCGGGTTCGGCGCATGCGGGCGAACCCGCCTCTTGCCAAACCGGGCGACCAGCGCATTCGGCCACAGAAATCCCCCAGAACTCACAAACTTCCGGCGGGCTCAAGGTAATGCTGCCGACCATCCCGGCCGGGTACGGTGCGCTGGGCGCACAAGACCTGCGTAATCCGCCCGGCCGTGCCTAGCAATTCAGAGCGGCAGGCGGTCAGGTCGGCGCCTCCCTCATGATGCAGATACAGCAGCGAAAGCGCGAACATCCGGTTCACCGGATCCAATACCGGGCTGGAGATTTCGGTCACGCTTCGCATATGCCGATGCTCGCGTTCCGCCTTGCCCGAGACGGCGGCATGTTCCGCGTCCGCAACGAACGCGGCAAGGCCGTCTTCGCTTCCCGCGTCTTGGAGGCTGCTCCGCCACATCTGCTTGCGGGCATCGGACCACAAACCATAGTGAACCTGACCCGCGGCTGTTTCGATAATCGGCTGACGCATACCGGCGCGGACATCGAGGGCAAAGGCGCCGGCGACGACGTAGGCATCGTCCGCAACAGCCAGGTAGCATGCATGCCCGGTTATCGCGCTCAGACGTTCCATCTCCGGTTCGGCAACCGCCAGCACGTTCTGCATCTCGGGGCGGTCCAGGGCCAGATGGAAAGCCTTGGATGTCGCAACAATCCCCCAGTTGTCAAACTGGATATAGCCGCGGTCGCAAAGCACCATGACCATGCGGTAGAGTTCCGGTGTGGTGCGGCCCAGTTGCTGCGCCAACTGGCTCATCGACACAGGCGTCGGGTTTGAAGCCAGGTGCTCAAGGACATCAAGCCCTTTCTCAAGGGCGGGTGCGGTATAGCTCGACAGTTTTCCACCCTCCGCGACAGTGTCTCGGGACCGATGTGGCTCTGGCGGCCACATCCTTGAGTCTGATTATACCTTCACCCAGACGCCTCACCTAACTGTCTGACACATTGAAGGACTAGGGCGCCGCCCGATGCGATGCGTCCG
>CBIHPL010000429.1:0-3693 GCA_966212005.1 uncultured Asticcacaulis sp. | reverse complement strand
ACCATCGGCAGAGCCGTTTTGACATACGCTTCGGCCTGGTCATAGTCGCCGAGCTTGTAATAGCCCCAGCCCAGTGAGTCGACGATTGCGCCGGACCGCGGGCTCAGCGCCATGGCCTGACGAACCAGTTCCATGCCTTCCTTGACCTTCAGGTCGCGGCTGATCCAGCCGTAGCCGATAAAGTTGAGGATTTCCGGACGATCGCCCGCCAGCGTACGCGCCTTGGTGATGGCGGCTTCGGCCGCATTCCAGTTGTCGAGCGAGTCGCTGACCACCGCCTGAATGAACCAGGCCTGCCATGTGAAATCTTCGGTGCCGGCCCGGGCCGCGCGGTCGTTCAGAACCTTGAGAGCCTCCTGATCCTTACCCTGAGTATGCAGGATGTCGGCCTTCTCGGCGACAAAGGCTATATCGTTGGGCGAAGACGCCAAAACGCCTTCGACAAGCTTGAGAGCCTCGTCGTTTTCGTTGCGGGCACGTAAGGACCACGCACGACGCAACGCCGCCTCGCCAGCGTAGGGCGATCCCGGCCCCACCCCGGCCCATGCGGCTTCGGCCGCCCCGGAATCCTTCAGGTCCTGATTGATCTGGCCCAGGAATATACGCGCGCGATCGGATGACGGGTCGAGATAGAGCGACAGGCGCAGCGAGGCCAGGGCCATCTCGCTGTCACGGTCGCTGGAATAGAGGGTTGCCGACAACAGCAGGGCCTGGGCCATGCTGCTCTTCAGGTCCGGGAGTGGCGTCGGGCGGGCGCCCGGCGTGTCGAGACGCAGCAGGGACTGACGCGATACCGGGTCACCGGACGACTCAGCCATTGTCTTCCAGACGATCCGCGCCTCGTCCTTGCGACCCTGGCGTTCCAGAAATCCGGCATAGTCGGGTCCGAAGATAAAGCTGGCGGCGCCCGGCTGATACAGCGAAGCATACAGGGCGTCGGCATCCTTGATACGGCCTTTCATCTCAAAAAGGCGGGCGCGCTCCGCTTTGAGCAACAGAACCAGCAGCCGCCCACGATCGCTGGCATTCAGCGCCTCGTCGCCGCTTTCGTCAAACGCACCCTTCCAGTCACCGTTCATGGCACGAACATAGGGGCGCAAAAGCGAAGCCGTCTTTTCGTCGCCGTCGAATTTCAGCACACTGTCGATTGCCTTGACCGCGACAGACGCCTTATTGGCCTTTACGGCTGTCGTCGCCGTCACCAGACCGCCCATCAGCCGGCTGATACCCGTGGTGCCCTGGGGAGTAATGGTCTGGGCTTTCTCTATATCGCCGTTGAGAATGGCGACCAGGAAGGCCTTCTCGCGCAGGTCGGCTTCCGCCGGATCGCCTGCCGAAGCGGAGGTCAGGGAGCGGGACGCCGTTCCGACATCTCCCATGGCCATTGCGTAGCGGCCGACCAGAAAGTTTCCGTAAGACTCCTGGGAGGCTGATACGTCTTTCGACGCAGCTGCTGCCGGCATGGCCAGCAATACAGAAACCAGGGCCATCCCGATCACAGCCGGGGCCGTCGAACTTACCAAACGCTTTTTCACTACGTAGTCCTGCCTAAGATAATGACGCCCACATCACCCAACAGCAAAACCCTTAACGCATCTTTACATGTTTGGATAGTTCGGACCGCCGCCGCCCTCCGGCGTGACCCAGACGATGTTGTTGGTCGGGTCCTTGATGTCGCAGGTTTTGCAGTGGACGCAGTTCTGGGCGTTGATCTGTAAGCGGGGCTCCCGGTTTTCCAGGCCCACGATCTCATACACGCCGGCGGGACAATAGCGCTGGGCAGGCTCGGCGTACTTGGCGAAATTGATGTCGATCGGGATATGGGGATCCTTCAATTTCAGGTGAACGGGCTGATCCTCCTCATGGTTGGTGCTCGAGATGAACACCGAGGACAGCCGATCGAAGGTCAGGACGCCGTCATATTTGGGATAGGCGATCGGCTTGCATTCCGCCGCCGGTCGGATCGAGTGAGCGTCGCTCTTGCCATGTTTGAGCGTGCCGGTGCCGGTAAACAGGCTAAACCCGCCAAGCAGGTTGGTCACCGTCATTTCGATACCGCCGATCAGCGTGCCGAGCGTCGTTCCGAAACGGCTGAGGATCGGCTTGACGTTGCGGACAAGGCGCAGTTCTTTCCTGATGTCGGAATGGTCGTAGGCCGTCTGGTAGGCTTCGAGGACGCGCGGCGGTGCGCCCGAATGGATAGCCTTGAACGCGGCATCAGCGGCCAGGATGCCGCTTTTGATCGCGTTGTGGCTGCCCTTGATGCGCGGCACATTGACGAAACCGGCCGAACACCCGATCAAGGCGCCCCCCGGGAAGACAAGACGCGGCACGGACTGGTAACCGCCTTCATTGATGGCGCGGGCGCCATAGGCCACACGCGTGGCGCCTTCCAGGGCCTCGCGCACGACCGGATGGGTCTTGAAGCGCTGGAACTCGTCGAACGGCGACAGGTACGGGTTCTTGTAGTTCAGGTGGACCACATAGCCGATCGACACATAGTGGTCGCCGAAGTGATACATGAACGAGCCGCCGCCGGTGTCGTCGTCGAGCGGCCAGCCGAGCGTGTGCTGGACCAGGCCCGGCTTGAAGTTCTTCTCAGGAACCTTCCACAACTCCTTGATGCCAATGCCGTATTTCTGGACGTCACAATCGGCGTCAAGCTCGAATTTGCGGATAACCTCGCCCGACAGCGAACCACGCACCCCTTCGGCAAAGAAGGTGTACCTGGCGCGCAGCTCCAGGCCTGGCTGGTAGTCGGGCTTGTGGCGGCCGTCGCGCGCGACGCCGAAGACACCGGCGACCACGCCGGCCACACCACCATCGGCGTCATAAAGAACTTCCGAACAGGCCATGCCGGGATAGATCTCGACGCCCAGGCTTTCGGCTTGCTCCGCCAGCCAGCGGCACAGATTGCCGAGGCTGCCGACATAGCAGCCATGATTATCCATGTAGGCCGGCTTGGGCAGCCATGAGATGTCAAGCGCGCCCTGAGGCCCCAGATAGATGAACTTGTCTTCGGTGACGGGCGTGTCGAGCGGCGCCCCCATCGCCTTCCAGTCGGGGAAGAGCCTGGCCAGGCCGGATGGATCGAAGACGGCACCCGACAGGATATGCGCGCCGATTTCAGAGCCCTTTTCCAGCACGGCGACGGTGATCTCGGCGCCGGCCTTTGCGGCCTGTTGCTTGAGACGGATCGCTGCCGACAGCCCCGCCGGGCCGCCGCCTACGATGACCACATCGTATTCCATTGCATCGCGCTGGGTATCGGGCGTATCCGCCATGACCTGCTCTTCTCTCTCATCTTGAGGCGATACGCGCCTCTCTCATTGAACTGGGTGCGAGAAATGCCTATGAGTGGCCCCTCACCCGTACCTTCCAGGTTTCCTGTTTCATGATCCTCCCCGACGATCTCCGTAAAGAGATGGAAAGCTATCTCGGCTTTCTGGCGGATCACGAATTGGACGACCTGTATGAAGCCGAACCTCTTAATCGGACTCTTCAGGAAAGCAAAACGCAAATTCCGCGTGCCCCTGGGGCAGTTGTGCAATTCCCCGTGACACCGCAGCCTAATGGTCACACCGGCAATGCACTCAGGCCGCAAAGCCTTGTCAATCTTGACGTTGGCGCAGCTCTTCATGACGCCAGGCAGCGCGCCTCGAACATCCGTTCACTGGATCCCCTCTACGCCGA